>JAOUMB010000069.1 GCA_029881725.1 Nitrospirota bacterium | reverse complement strand
GTAGGCCGGATCGATGATCGGGGGCGTATTCATGAGGGCCACGGGCAGCAATGCTCTGCGCACGGCGGGTGCTACGCGCACCGCGGTATTTGCGGATGGGAGGGGAGGGCCAGATCGATGATCGGGGGCGTATTCATGAGGGTCAGGGGCAGCAATGCTCTGCACACGGCGGGTGCTACGCGCACCGCGGTATTTGCGGATGGGAGGGGAGGGCCAGATCGATGATCGGGGGCGTATTCATGAGGGTCAGGGGCAGCCGGGACACACACGGCCGGAATGGCGGGTGCTCCGCGCACGGCCATATTGGCGGGTGGGAAGGGTGAGGCCGAAAACCCAGGGGGTTGAAAAGGAGAAGGGCCGCGCGTCGGATGGGGTGAAAACGCGCGGCCCTTGAGGAGGACAGTGGCCATCCTGGCCGCCGTCCCAGGGAGGGCCGGAAGTTCCGCCGGATGGGGTACAGCGGGAACTTCCGGCTGGAGGGAGCCTGGGGCCCCCGCCATGTTGGGAAGGAGACGGTGCGCCGGGGAGTGGGTCCGGCGCCGTCCTGAGTCAAAGATTACGACGCGAACCTGAACTGAACCTGAACAAAGCATTTTTTTTTGGCAACGGGTGGAACCCGGCGGGTGCGGGGGCTACCCCATCCGGTCCAGCCGCAACCGCCCGCGGGCGTCGAACAGCCGCGCCACGGTCAATTTGAGGGCCATCACCTGGGCAAAACCGGAACCGGCGGCAATCAGGAACATGATCAGCAACTGGAACCGCACCGCCTCCACCGGCGGCGCCCCGGCCAGAATCTGCCCGGTCATCACCCCCGGCAGGCTGATGATGCCCGCCGCCGTCATGGCGTTGATGAGTGGAATGGTGGCCGCGTGCATGGCCTCCCGGCGGATGTCGTGCATGGCCTGATCGCGGGTTTCCCCCAGCATCAGCCGCTGCTCGATCTCGTCCCGGCGGGCGGGCACCGTGGCCAGCAGGTGATTGAGCACCAGCGCCACCCCGCTCATGCCGTTGCCCAGCATCATCCCCAGCAGTGGAATCGCGTAGCGCGGGTGATACCACGGCTCCGCCCCCACCACCGCCAGCAGCGCGAACAGGGTGACCGCGAACGACGACAGAAACAGCGGCCCGGTGGCCAGCCACCGCCCCCACGGCCCCACCAGTTTTCGTTTCAGCCGCGCCCGCACCTCGTAGCCCGCCATACCCACCATGGCCAGCGCCAGCGCGCCGATCAGCCACGGATTGACAGTGGTGAACAGGGCCTTGAGCACGTACCCCACCAGGATCAGTTGCACCGCCATGCGCACCGCCGCCACCAGCAGGGTGCGCTCGATGCCCAGCCCCTCGCGCAGGCTGATCGCCGCCAGCACCAGTACCGCCAGCGCCGCCCAGCCCAGATCCCAGGGGGAAAGCGTGATCAGGTTCATGTCCCCTCCGGGGCGCTGCGGATGCCCTCCGGGGTGAGGCGCAGTACCCGGCTGGCCACCCGCTCCAGTTGCGCCGCATCGTGCCCCACCCACAGTACCGGCGCGCCGGTCCGTTGCCGGTAGGCCGCCACCACCGCCTCCACCCGCGCGGCGCTTTCCGGGTCCAGATGAGCGGTGGGCTCGTCCAGCAGCAGGCAGTGGGGCTCCCGCGCCAGCAGGCGCAGCAGGGCCAGCCGTTGCCGCTGCCCGGCGGACAGGCGCGCCACCGTGCGGTCCAGCAGTTCGTCGGCCAGCCCCAGTTGTTCCGGTGCCACCGCCTCCCCCGCCCCGCCCTCGGGCAGATGGGCGCGGGCGGTGGCATGCCACCAGCGCGGATCCGCGGGCAACAGGGCCACCCGCCGCCGCCACTCGTGACCGGGCAGGCCGCTGGCGGGAACATCGTCCAGGGTCACCTCCCCTTCATGCGGGTCCAGATCGGAAATGGCCCGCAACAGGCGGGTTTTGCCCGCCCCCGAGGCACCGATCAGCCCCACGCACTCCCCCGGCGGCACGTTCAGGGTGTAGGGGCCCGCGCCCCCGGCGGAAAGTTGGCTTACGTTCAGTCCCGGCATTCCCCCATTGTACGGCGTGGCGCCCGTTACTGGACGCCGGAGGCACGGGGGAATATGATGTTTCAGTCTGGATTGAACGGTGTGAACGGAAAGGCCCGGGGGGCGCGCATGGATCAGGAAACCCGGCGGCGGACGGATGCCTTTATCGAGCGGATGGGTCTGTCCATTCAGGAGGAGGGCCTGCCCCGCATCGCCGGGCGCATGTTCGCCCTGTTTCTGATCCACGGCGGCCCGCTGGGGATCGACGCCATTGCCCAGCGCCTGAAAATCAGCCGCGCCAGCGTCAGCACCAACGGCCGCCTGCTGCGCCAACTGGGTTTTCTGGAACGGCTGGTGCGGCCCGGCGACCGCAAGGACTATTACAAACTGGCCGACGCCCCCTACGCGCGCCTGCTGGATGGCTACATGGTGCGCATCGGCGCGCGCATGGAACTGGTGCGCGCGATGCACGCCGGGTTGCCCCACGGCCCCGCCGGAGCCCAGGAGCGGCTGGCGGCGCTGGCCGATTTTTATGCGGAGGTCATGCACTCCACCGCCGCCCTTTCCGCCCGCTTCACCGCCACCGGAGGCGGCACCCCATGAACCGCCTGCGCGTTGCCCCGCTGCTCCTGTTGCTGGCTGCATGCGCCGCCGGACCGGATCCCGCCGCCGTGGGGGACGCCCCGGCCGCCCCGCCCGGCTGGAGCGCCAAGTCCCAGGCGGACGGCGCGGTCACCGGGGGCTGGCTGGCGGAATTCGGCGTGCCGCAACTGGAAGCGCTGGTGGCCGAGGCGCTGGCGGCCAACCCGGATCTGGCCATTGCCGCCGCCCGCCTGGACGCGGCCCGCGCCCGCGCCCGCATGGCCGGGGCGCCGCGCCTGCCGCAGGTGACCACCGGATTCAACGCCGCCCGCTCCAAGCGCTCCCCCTCCGGTCTGGCCGCCGGCAGCACGCCGCCGGTCACCCGCTTTGATCTGGACGCCACCGTGAAGTGGGAGGTGGACCTGTGGGGCCGCCTGCGCGCCGGGGCCCGCGCCGCCGTGGCGCAACGGGGCGCGGCCGCCGCCGATTGGAATGCCGCGCGCCTGTCGCTGGCGGCGGCGGTCACCCGGGGCTGGTTCCAGCTGGCCGAGGCCCAGGCCCAACTGGAACTGGCCGAGCGTACCGTGGCCAGCTTCGAGCGCAGCCGCAACGTGGTCGAGGACCGCTACCGCTCCGGCCTGTCCAGCGCCCTGGATGTGCATCTGGCGCGGGAGAACGCCGCCACCGCGCGGGGCACCCTGGCCCAGCGCAACGGGGAGCGGGACAACGCCGCGCGCACCCTGGAGGCGCTGCTGGGCCGCTACCCGGCGGCGGAACTGGCCGCCGCCCCCGTCCTGCCCGAGCGGTTGCCGCCGGTGCCGGCGGGACTGCCCGCCGAACTGCTGGATCGCCGCCCCGATCTGGCCGCCTCGCGCCTGCGTCTGCTGGCCGCCGGGTGGGAACACACCGCCGCCCGCCGCGCGCGCCTGCCATCCGTCGGCCTCACCGCCACCGGCGGCACCGCCAGCGACGTGCTGCGCAACCTGCTGGACTGGGACTATCTGGTGTGGAGCCTGCTGGGCAACGTCACCCAGCCGCTGTTTGCCGGGGGGCGCATCGCCGCCCAGGCGGAACTGGCCGACGCCGGGCAGCGGGAGGCGTTCTATATCTGGGCCGGGGACGTGCTGGCCGCCTTCTCGGAGGTGGAACGCGCCCTCAGCGCCGAAACCGACCTGGGCCACCGGGAGGCCGCCCTGGCGGTGGCCGCCGGAGAGGCGGAACAGGCCAGCGACCTGGCCATCTCCCGCTACCGGGAGGGGCTGACCGACATCGTCACCCTGCTGGAGGCCCAGCGGCGGGCCTTCAACGCCCGCAGCGCCCACCTGCGCACCACCCGCGAACGGGTGGCCAACCGGGTGGATCTGGTGCTGGCGCTGGGGGGAGACTTTCAACCCGTGAAATCGGCGGACCCGGTGTCCCCCATGGAGGAAAAATGAAGGGCTGGGTCCGAATCGCGCTGCCCGCGCTGGTGGTGGGGGCCGGGGTCGGCATCGGCATGGTGCTCATGTCCACCGGGCCGGAGGCCGAACGGCGCACCCCGCCGCCCTCGGTACCCACCGTGGAAGCGGTGCGCGTGGCGGAGCAGGATTTTCCGGTCACCGTCACCACCCGGGGCACGGTCACCCCGCGCACCCAGAGCACGCTGATTCCGGAGGTGGCCGGGCGCGTGGTGTGGATCAACCCCAACCTGCGCGGCGGCGGTTTTTTTGAAGCGGGCGACACCCTGCTGCGCATCGACGCCACCGACTACGAGAACGCGGTCACCGTGGCCCGTGCGGAACTGGCCCGCGCCCGGCTGGCGCTGGAGCAGGAGGAGGCCCAATCGGCCCAGGCCCTGCGCGACTGGGAGGCCCTGGGCATGGGCGGCGAACCGGCGGGGCTGGCCCTGCGCCGCCCGCAACTGGAAACCGCCCGCGCCGATGCCGACGCCGCCGCGGCCCGCCTCACCCAGGCCGAGGTGGAACTGTCGCGCACCCGCCTGCGCGCCCCCTATGCGGGGCGGGCGCTGGAAAAGAAGGTGGACGTGGGGCAATACGTATCCCCCGGCACGGTGCTGGCCACCGTGTATGCGGTGGATTACGTGGAGGTGCGCCTGCCGCTCACCGACCGGCAACTGGCCTATGTGGATCTGCCCGAGCGGTACCGGGGCGAAAACGCCGCCGGCACGCGCGGCCCGGCGGTCACCCTCAGCGCCCAGGTGGGCGGCCTCACCCAGCGCTGGAAGGGGCGCATCGTGCGCGCCGAGGGGGCCATCGACACCGCCAGCCGCCAGTTGTTCGTGGTGGCCCAGGTGGACGACCCCTACGCCCGCCGGGGCGATTCCCCGCCCCTCAAGATCGGCCAGTTCGTGGAGGCGGAAATCGCCGGACGCACCCTGCACCAGGTGTTCGTGCTGCCCCGTCAGGCGATGGAGGCCGACGGCGCGGTGCGGGTGATCACCCCCGAAAACACCCTCTCCCGCCGCCCGGTCACCGTGGCCTGGAGCGGCGACGACCGGGTGGTGATCGCCGACGGCCTGCGCGCCGGGGAACGGGTGTCGGTCACCCCCATGCCGTATGCCGCCGACGGCGCTCCGGTGCGGGTGCAGGGCGACCCGGAGCCGGAGCGCCGCCCCGGCGGCCCCGGCAAACCCGCACCGGACGGCGGCTGATCGATGCACGGCATGATCCACTGGTTCGCCCGCAACGAGGTGGCCGCCAACCTGATGATGGTGGTGATCCTCGGCCTGGGCTTCTGGTCCCTCTCCGAGCGCACCCCGCTGGAGGTATTCCCCGAGTTCGAGCGCGACGCGGCCACCATCTCCATGAGCTACCGGGGGGCCACCCCGCAGGAGGTGGAGCAGTCGCTGGTCACCCGCATCGAGGAGGCCATCGCCGATCTGGAGGGGATCAAGGAAATCAGTTCCAACGCCGCCGAAGGGGTGGCGCGCATCCGCGTGGAGTTTGAAAAGGGCCAGGACCAGCGCGCCCTGCTGGACGACATCAAGACCCGGGTGGACGCCATCAACACCTTCCCCGACGAGGCGGAGCGCCCGGTGTACGGGCTGGCCGTATTCCGCCGCGAGGTGATCAGCGTGGTGGTGTCCGGCGACCTGCCGGAGGCCCGCCTGCGCGCCCTGGGGGAACGGGTACGGGACGACCTGACCGCCCTGCCGGAGGTGAGCATGGCGGAACTGACCGCCGTGCGCGCCCCGGAAATTTCGGTGGAGGTGAGCGAACACACCCTGGAGCGCTACGGCCTGACCTTCGATGCGGTGGTGGACGCGGTGCGCCGCTCGTCGGTGGACCTGCCCGCCGGGTCCATCCGCACCGGCGGCGGCGAGATCCTGCTGCGCACCCGGGGGCAGGCCTATGTGGCGGACGACTTCGCGCGCATCGTGGTGCGCACCCGCCCGGACGGCACCCGCATCACCCTGGGCGACATGGCCCACATCCGCGACGGCTTCGAGGAGGAACCTCTGCGCGCCCTGTTCAACGGCCGCCCGGCGGCGCTCATCGAGGTCTACCGCACCGGCGACCAGAGCGCCCTGGAAATCGGCCGGGCGGTGCGTGAATACGTGGGGCAGGCCCGCGCCCACATGCCCCCCGGCGTGGCCGTGGATTACTGGCGGGACCGCTCGCGCATCGTGCAACTGCGCCTCAACACCCTGCTCACCAGCGCCTGGCAGGGGGGCATTCTGATCTTCCTCACCCTGGCCCTGTTCCTGCGCCTTTCGGTGGCGGTGTGGGTGTGCGTGGGCATCCCGGTCAGCTTCATGGGGGCGCTGGCGCTGATGCCGGAGCTGGGGGTGACCATCAACATCATCAGCCTGTTCGCGTTCATTCTGGTGCTGGGCATCGTGGTGGACGACGCCATCGTCACCGGCGAGAACATCTACAGCCACCTGAAGCGCGCCGAATCGTCCATCGAGGCTGCGGTGAAGGGTGCCCAGGAGGTGGCGGTGCCGGTCACCTTCGGCCTGCTGACCACGGTGGTGGCGTTTCTGCCGCTGCTGTTCATGGAGGGGCGGCGCGGGCCGATCTTTGCCCAGATTCCGCTCATCGTGATCCCGGTGCTGCTGTTCAGCTGGGTGGAGTCGAAGCTGATCCTGCCCGCCCACATGCGCCACGTGAAGGTGGGACGGCATCTCCAGCACGGCCCCCTCACCCGCCTGCAACGGAAAATCGCCGACGGCCTGGAACGGGGCATCGCCATCTGGTACGGCCCCCTGCTGGCCCGCTGTCTGGAACGGCGCTACCTGACCGTGGCCCTGTTCGTGGCGGTGTCGTTCGTGGTTCTCAGCTTCTTCATCAGCGGCCGCTACGGGTTCGTATTTTTTCCCCGCGTGCAGAGCGAAACCGCCCGCGCCACGCTGGTGATGCAGGCGGGCACCGCCGCCGAAACCACGCTGGCCCAGGTGAACCGCATGGGCGCGGCGGCGGAAACCCTGCGCACCCGCTTCACCAACGCGGACGGCACCCCGGTGGTGCGCAACGTGCTGGTCAGCGTGGGCGAGGCTCAGGGGGGCGGCGGCCAGCCGGGGGGCGGCGGCCGCTCCGAAACCGGACAGGTGAGCCTGGAGTTGACTCCACCCGAGGAACGCGGAGTGGACATCACCACCACCGAGATCGTGGCCGCCTGGCGCAAGGCCATCGGCGGTGTGCCCGGCGCCAAGGAGTTGAGCTACCGGGCGGAGATCGGGCGCGGCGGCGACCCCATCGACGTGCGCCTGTCGGGGCAGGATTTTGAACTGCTGGACCGGCTGGCGGAGGGCATCAAGGCGCGCCTGAGGGAATATCCGGGCGTGTATGACATCAAGGACAGCTTTGACGAGGGCAAGCCGCAGATCGAACTGGCGGTGCGTGCGGACGCGGAGCCGCTGGGGCTGTCCGCCACCGATCTGGGGCGGCAGGTGCGGCAGGCGTTTTTCGGCGCCGAGGCCCAGCGCATCCAGCGCGGCCGCGACGACGTGCGGGTGATGGTGCGCTTCCCGGAAGCCGAGCGGCGCAGCGTGGGCACCCTGGAGCAGATGCGCATCCGCACCGCCGACGGGGTGGGGGTGCCCCTGGGCACGGTGGCCGACGTGCAGGTGGGGCAGGGCTTTTCCACCATCCGCCGGGTGGACCGGGAACGGGTGGTGAACGTGACCGCCGACCTGGACAAGGAACGCACCGACGTGCGCCGCATCGTGGCCGACCTGGAGGTGTACCTGGCGGATATGCGCGCCCGCCACCCGGAGGTGCGCTACAGCCTGGAAGGGGAACTGCGCGAACAGGCGGAATCCTTCGGCAGCCTGGCCTACGGCACCGCCTTCACCCTGTTCGCCATCTACGCCCTGCTGGCCATCCCGTTCCGTTCCTACCTGCAACCGCTGGTGGTGATGCTGGTGATCCCGTTTTCCATCGTGGGCGCGCTGGTGGGGCACATGCTGATGGGCATGGACCTGAGCCTGATGAGCATGATGGGCATGCTGGCCCTGGCCGGGGTGGTGGTGAACGACTCGCTGGTGATGGTGGACTGGATCAACCGCACCCGCTCCCAGGGGGGTTCCCTGGACGAGGCGGTGCGCACCGCCGGGGTGGCCCGCTTCCGCCCCATTCTGCTCACTTCGGTAACCACCTTCGCCGGGCTGCTGCCCCTGCTGACGGAAAAGAGCACCCAGGCCCAGTTCCTGATTCCCATGGCGGTGTCCCTGGGCTTCGGCATCCTGTATGCCACCGCCCTGTCCCTGCTGCTGGTGCCGGTGGGGTACCGGATTCTGGAAGACGCCCGCGAGGTGGTTTCCCGCCTCGGCGGCCCGCGGGCATCCGCCGGCTAATCCGCTTCGACCGCTTCCGTCGCGGCCGCCCGGGTGGACAGCCATTCCTCCCACAGTTCGCGGATGCTGCGCCCGTCCTCGGTGTACCACAGGCTGGGGCCGCGAAAGGCGGGGCTCTCATAGCCGCGCCGCCCCAATTCGCGCCCGGCCAGCTTGCTCATGGCCCAGTTCCGCCCGCCGAACCACACCTGCCCGTCGCGCACCTCGGCCGCCACCTCCGGCACCGGCTCCCCCTTAAGATCCTTTAAGAACAGCTTTTGCCCTTCCTTAAGAATCCCCGCCTCCACCAGCGCGGAAAGGTTGGCGCGGGGCTGGCGCATGCGCGGACGGGGCGGGCCTCCCTGCCCACCGGGCCGGCCCGCCCCCCCCGGCCAACCCCGCCGGTTCGGCGCGGGCGGCCCCCATCCGTTGGAGCCGCCCGCGCCCATTCGACCCGGACTTCCCGGCCGCACCCGGTCGGAACAGCCGGAACCCGCGCCGTTGCCATCCAGCCCCAGCAGGCGACGCAACACGCCGTTTGGGGTGGCGGCAAAGCCGGAGGCATTGGCCTCGATGTGGGCAAACACGTCGTCGTCGACGTCGATGGTATGCATTTACAAATACCCTCCATTCCGGAAATAAGAACACAAACAAGATTTTTCTTATTTTAAGAATACGGAACGGGATGTCAAGAATTTTTCGAGCCGGCATTAATTCCCCCTCCTCCCTCAAGGCGCCGGAGAGCGCCGCCGACAAGAAAACCTGCACAACGGCATGCGGGAAACCAGCCGCACGCGCAACCGCGCCTGGCGTAGAGAGGGAACCATGGAAAAATACGATTTCGGATTGCTGGAAGGCGGTCGCGTGGTGGACCTGCGTCCCATGGGACAAGGCAACGCGGCACTGATGTGGAACGGCTCCTGCTGGGAGAGCTATACCGGCTACGTGGGCACCCTGCTGGACGCCCGCCCGCTCACCGAAGCCACCGCCATGCGCCTGCTGGGCGTCGCCCCCGTCGGGGCGTAGCGGCCCCTCCGCTCAGCCGATCTCCCCGTTCACCACATGGGGCGTGATCGGTCCCCCTTCCCGGGCCTCGATGAACACGCGCTTGATCTGGCGGTTGTTGGCCCGGATGCGCTCGCTCAACTCCACAATGGTCTGCTCCAGCTCCCCCGCCGACAGGTGGTCGGCAAAGTCCAGCGACAGGTTGAGCAGCACGTCGTCGGGGCCCATGTGCATGGTGAGCACCGCGTTCACCCCGTCGATGCGCGGATCGGCGATGGCCAGTTTGCGGATCATCTCCACCTCCTCCGGGTGGGCCGCCTCGCCTATCAACAGTCCCTTGCTTTCGTAGGCCAGCACCGCGGCGGTCACCGCCAGGATCAGCCCGATCAACACCGAGGCGATGCCGTCCAGGATCGGCATGTCGAAATTGTGCGCCGTCCACACCGCCAGAAACGCCACCAGCAGGCCCAGCATGGCCGCCGAGTCCTCAAACAGCACGGTGAATACCGTGGGGTCCTTGCTGCGCCGGACCGCCGCCAGCAGGCTCAGCGTGCCCCGTGAGCGGTTGAACTCCCGATAGGCCACCCACCAGGCGGTGGCCTCGAACAGCATGGCCACCCCCAGCACGACGTAGTTGATGGTCGGATCCCCCACCGGATGCGGGTGGGTGATGCGGTCGATGCCCTCGTAGATGGAAATGCCCGCCCCCAGCGCGAACACCAGGATGGACACCACGAAGGTCCAGAAGTAGACCTCCATGCCATACCCGAACGGGTGGGTGGCGTCCGGCGGCTGTTTGGCGCGCCGCATGCCGTACAACAGCAGCCACTGGTTGCCGGTATCCACCAGGGAGTGAATCGATTCGCTGAGCATGGCCGACGAGCCCGTGTGGGCCGCCGCACCGAATTTGGAAATGGCGATCAGCAGGTTGCCCGCGAGGGCGGCAAGAACAACTCTGGTGGAACCGGATGCAGCCATGGGAGCTCATAAGGTATCAGAAAGACCGCCCCATGACAGCCGCTTTTT
>JAOUMB010000068.1 GCA_029881725.1 Nitrospirota bacterium | reverse complement strand
ATCCCCTCGAACTGGGCCGTCCGCCGGGTGGAGCCCCCGGTGGAACGAATCACCCCATGCATGGCGCGGGGTGGAGGCCCACACCCTTTCCCTGGCCGGGAATCCCCTCGAACTGGGCCGTCCGCCTAGGACTTGGCGGCGACGGCTTTTTCGGCCTGGGCGGCGATGTGGGCGGCGGTGAGGCCGTACTTTTCGTGCAGTTCTTCCGGCTGGCCGGACTCGGCGTAGGTGTCTTCAACCCCCACGAAGCGCATCGGCACCGGGTGGTTTTCGGCCACCACCTGCGCCACCAGGCTGCCCATGCCCCCCTTCACCTGATGCTCCTCGGCGCACACCATGGCGCCGGTTTCGCGGGCCGCCCTGGCGATGGCGGCCTCGTCCAGCGGCTTGAGGGAATAGAGGTCGATCACGCGGGCCGAGATGCCCTTGGCGGCCAGCATTTCCGCCGCCACCAGCGATTCCCACACCATCAGGCCGTAGGCGCACAGGGTCACGTCGGAACCGTCACGCACGGTCACCGAGCCGCCGATGCGGAACGAGGTACCCTTGTCGTGCACGATCGGCGCCTTGGGGCGTCCGGTGCGCATGAACACCGGGCCGTTGTGGTCGGCCATGGCGGGCACCAGGGCGGAACAGGAAACCTCGTCGGAGGGCACCAGCACCGCAAAGTGGGGCAGGCTCACCGCCAGGGCCACGTCCTCGATGGACATCTGGCTGGCGCCGTCCTCCCCGAGGGAGATACCGCCGTGGGAACCCACCAGCTTCACGTTCAGGCGCGGGTTGGAGATGCCCATGCGGGCCTGGTCGTAGCTCTTGCAGATCAGAAACGATGCAAACGAGCTGACGAACGGAATCTTGCCGCAGGAGGCAAGACCGGCGGCCACGCTGACCATGTTGGCTTCCTGGATGCCCAGGTTGAAGAAACGCTCCGGGTATTTGTCGCCGAACTTCTGGCTCTTGGTGGAACAGGCCAGATCGGCGTCCAGCACCACCACGTTGGGGCGGGAGGCGCCCAGGGCGACCAGCGCTTCGCCGTATGCGTCGCGGGTGGCCTTGCCCAGGGTGGGGGTGAGGGTGGATTGGGTAGTCATCAGTTATATCCGTAGTGGGAATGCGGGAAAAATCAGGCCAGTTCCTTGAGGGCCTGCTCCACCTCGTCCGGGGTGGGGGCCACGCCGTGGAAGCCGGGGTTGTTCTCCATGAAGGAAACCCCCTTGCCCTTCACCGTGTGCGCCACGATGGCGGTCGGCTTGTCGGTCACCTTGCGGGCGGCCTCGAAGGCGTCGAGAATTTCCTGCATGTTGTGGCCGTCGATCTCGATGGTGTTCCAGCCGAAGGAACGCCATTTTTCGGCCACGTCGCCCATGTCGAGAATGTCTTTTACAAAGCCGTCCAGCTGGATGCCGTTGCAGTCCATGATGCACACCAGGTTGCCCAGCTTGAAGTGGGCGGCGGACATGGCGGCTTCCCAGATCTGGCCTTCGTTGGCCTCGCCGTCGCCGATCAGGGTGTAGACCCGCCAGCTCTGTCCGTCCATTTTGGCGGCCATGGCCATGCCCTGGGCGATGGATACCCCCTGCCCGAGGGAGCCGGTGGAGGCTTCCAGGCCGGGCATGCGGCCACGCTCCGGGTGGCCCTGCAAGGGGCTGCCCATCTGGCGCAGGGTGTTCAGCTTGCTGCGGTCGAAATATCCCGCGTGGGCCATGGCGGCGTACTGGGCGGGCACCCCGTGCCCCTTGGACAGAATGAAACGGTCCCGGTTGGGGTCTTCCGGCTTGGCCGGATCGTGGTTCATCTCGGCAAAATAGAGCGCGGTGATCAGGTCGGTGGCGGACAGGGAGCCGCCCGGATGGCCGGACTTGGCGGCGCCGATCATGCGCACCACATCGCGCCGGATCTCCTTTGCACGCTGCTCAAGGGTGGCCACGTCGGTGGTGGTGGAGGCTGGCATGGATTGTTCCAATGTTCCGTAAGTTCTGGTAAAACAACAACACCCGCCGGGAGGCGGTGCGCAACGCGGCTGCGCGGGCTGGATTTGGGAAAATATACCCGTTCCGAACCGGTAGCGTCAATCTTCGGACGAGGCCGCGCATGCCCGGCTGGCACGCGGAATTCCTTGACAGAATGCGCCTGCCGGCCGTAGTCTTGGGGTTTTGGATCCGGTGAATTTCGGGGTTTTTTCGGCGGAGTGGAAACGCGGCAACAGAACCCCGGGCGGCGACGGGCCGTCCGGATGCGGTTGTTTAGGCATTCCGGAGCCGGAGCCCCGGCCCGCCCATCCCCCCAACCTTTTTTGTGAGTACTCTGATTCATGTCCGTTGATGCCCTGGAAGTAGAGGTGATCGACAAGGGCGGCCTCAAGCGCGACCTGTCGTTCGAGGTTCCCGCCGAAGTGGTGAGCGCCGCCGCCGATAACGTGTGCAACCGGCTGGCCGGTCAGGTGCGCCTGCCCGGCTTCCGCCCCGGACGCGTGCCGCGCGCCATGCTGCGTTCGCGTTTTCGCGAGGAGATCCGTACCGAGGTGCTGCAAACCGTCCTGCCCGACTACTACCAGCAGGCCATCGAAAAGGCCAAGGTCAACCCGGCCGGACAGCCGGAGTTTTCCGAACTCGACTACGCTGACGGCAAGCCGCTCAAGGTGGTGGTGTCCATGGAGGTGCAGCCGGACATCGACGTGGCCGACTGGAAGGGCATGGCCCTCACCGGCTTCGACCTGGAAGTGACCGACCACGACCTGACCGTGGCCCACGAGAGCCTGTTGAACTCCATGGCCTCCCTGGAGCCCGCCGCCAAGACCGCCAAGGCGAAAGATGGCGACACGGTGCTCATCGACTTCACCGGCAGCGTGGACGGCGAGGAATTCCCCGGCGGCAAGGCCGAGGGGTACTCCCTGGCCCTGGGCGAAGGGCGCTTCATCCCCGGCTTCGAGGAACAGCTTCTCGGCCACAAGGCGGGAGAGCTATTCGACATCCAGGTCACCTTCCCGGATGACTATCAGGAAGCGAGCCTGAAGGGCAAGGAAGCCACCTTCGCCATCAACCTGCGCGAGATCCGCAACAAGATCCTGCCGGAACTGAACGACGACTTTGCCACCCAGGTGGGTGACTTCGACAACCTGGAAGCCTTGAACGAGGTGCTGCGCAAGGAGATCCGCGCCAAGCGCGAGGCCGACCAGCGTCGCATGCAGCGCCGCGAGGCCCTGTCCAAGCTGGCCGAGGACAACCCCTTCGCACCCCCCCAGACCCTGGTGGAGGAGGAGCTGGAAGCCCTGGTCGAGCAGAACCGCCGCTACGCATCCATGATCGCCCAGGGTGGAACCCCGGACTTCGACCCCGAGGAGGCCCGCGCGCACCACCAGGAGGAGGCCGTCCGTCAGGTTCGCGCCAACCGGGTGATCGAGGAAATCGCCAAGAGTGAATCCGTGGCCCTGTCCGAGGACGAGGTTTCGGCGGAGATCATGCGGCTGGCCCGCGAGTATCAGCAGCCGGTGGATCAGGTGGACCGCGCCATGCGCTCCAACCCGGTGGAACTGGACCGCATGAAGAGCTTGCTGCTGCGCGACAAGGTGCTGGACGTGGTGATCGACCACGCCAAGGTGACCATCGCCCCGCGGGAAGACGAAAAGAAGCCGGCCAAGGCCAAAAAAGCTCCGGCCAAGGCGAAAGCCAAGGCCAAAAAAGACTGATTTCGAACACCGGGGCAGGGATGCCCGCGGCGTGCTCGCGCGCCGACGCACACAAGGAGAACGTTGATGCTGGTACCTATCGTCGTCGAGCAGACCAACCGGGGAGAGCGCTCCTACGACATCTATTCCCGCCTGCTCAAGGACCGGATCATCATGATCGGTTCGGCCATTGAGGATCACATGGCGAACCTGATCATCGCCCAGCTCCTGTTTCTGGAAGCCGAGGATCCGGACAAGGACATCCACCTGTACATCAACTCGCCGGGCGGGGTGGTGACTTCGGGGCTGGCAATCTACGACACCATGCAGTACATCAAGCCCGACGTGTCCACCATCTGCCTGGGCCAGGCCGCCAGCATGGGCGCCCTGCTGCTGACCGCGGGCGCCGCCGGCAAGCGCTTCGCCCTGCCCAACGCGCGGATCATGATCCACCAGCCGCTGGGCGGATTTCAGGGCCAGGCCACCGACATCGAGATCCATGCCAGGGAAATCCTCAGCATGCGTGACAATCTCAACCGGATCATGGCGCACCACACCGGTCAGAGCATGGATACCATCCAGAAAGACACGGATCGTGATAACTTTATGGTGAGCACCGATGCCAAGGCCTACGGCCTCATCGATGAAGTGATTGTGCGCCCCGGCGACGCGACCAAGAAAAAATAGGCACCGGGTGATCTCCCCCCGGCCCCACTCTCAAGGAGGCTATAAATGGCCAAAACCGAATCGGGTGACAACCAGTTTCGCTGTTCTTTCTGCGGCAAGGCCCGTGAGGAAGTGCGCAAGCTGGTCGCCGGTCCGACGGTGTACATCTGCGACGAGTGCATCGACCTGTGCAACGACATCATTGCGGAGGATTGGGAGGACTCCAAGGAAAAGCAGGTCTCCGAGCTGCCCAAGCCGGTGGAGATCAAGAACATCCTCGATGACTACGTAATCGGCCAGGAGCGCGCCAAGAAGGTGCTTTCCGTGGCGGTGCACAACCACTACAAGCGCATCAACTACAGCAGCAAGGGCGACGAGGTCGAACTGCAAAAGGGCAACATCCTGCTGATCGGCCCGACCGGTACCGGCAAGACCCTGCTGGCGCAGACCCTGGCGCGCATCATCGACGTGCCGTTCGCCATGGCCGACGCCACCACCCTCACCGAGGCCGGTTACGTGGGCGAGGACGTGGAGACCATCATCCTCAAGCTGCTGCAGGCCGCGGACTACGACGTGGAGCGGGCCGAGCGCGGCATCGTCTACATCGACGAGATCGACAAGGTCACCAAGAAAGGTGAGAACGTTTCCATCACCCGCGACGTGTCCGGCGAGGGCGTGCAGCAGGCGCTGCTCAAGCTGATCGAGGGCACCGTGGCCAACATCCCGCCCCAGGGAGGCCGCAAGCACCCGCATCAGGAGTTCGTGCAGGTCAACACCAAGAACATCATGTTCATCGTGGGCGGCGCGTTTGTGGGCCTGGAGCAGATCATCGAGCGGCGCATGAGCGACAACGTGCTCGGCTTCGGCGCGGAAGTAAAAAGCCGCGACAAGAAGGGGCTGGGCGCCCTGCTCGCCAAGGCCAAGCCGGACGACCTGCTCAAGTACGGCCTGATCCCGGAATTCATCGGTCGCGTGCCGGTGATGGCCACCCTTACCGAGCTGGACGAGGAGGCCCTGGTCCGGATCCTGTCGGAGCCGAAGAACGCCCTCAGCAAGCAGTACGAAAAGCTGTTTTCGCTGGACCGGGTGAAGCTGCGCTTTACCGACGGGGCGCTGATCGCCATCGCTAAACGCACCCTGGAACAGAAGACCGGCGCCCGCGGGCTGCGCGCGATTCTGGAAGAGGTGATGCTCGACCTGATGTACGAGATCCCCTCCACCACCGACGTGCGCGAAGTGGTGATTACCCAGGACGTGATCGACGGCAAGGGGCAGCCGGTGATGATGTACGATTCGGATCAGGACATTAAGTCCGCTTAGGGGTGGATTGCCAGCGGCGGATTTCACGTCATCTGCATTGCTCTCGAAAAGGCTCCTCGACGTAGCGCTGCTACGCCTGCGGGGCCTTTTCTTCACGCGCCTTGCAACTGTGCAATCGCCACCGTCTACCCGGGAAGGAGGGCCGGCTTTCGGCACGGCTGACGGACAATGAAATTCCTGATCCGTCTGTCCATTCCGCTTATTGCCTTCCCGCTGGCTATACTGCTTGCCGCGTGCAACGGCGGCCAGGCGGCGCACCCGCCGGGCACCGAAATCGTGGCCGCGCTGGAGGCCGCCCCCACCAACCTGGACCCGCGTCTGGCCACCGACGCCTACTCGGAGCGGGTGGGGCAACTGCTGTTCGGCAAGCTGGTCACCGTGGGCCCCAACATGGAGCCGGTGGGGGATCTGGCCCTGTCGTGGGAAACCCCGCTGCCCACCGTCTATCGCTTCCACCTGCGCAGCGACGCCCGCTTCCACGACGGCACCCCCCTCACCGCCCGCGACGTGGCCTATACCTTCAACTGGATCCTGAATCCCGAAAACGGCTCCGCCCACCGCTCCGCCTACGACAAGGTGCAGGAGATCGTGGTGGAGGACGATCACACCGTCCGCTTCGAACTTTCCGCCCCCCACGCGCCGTTCCTGATCAACATGGTGCGCGGCATCGTGCCCGCCCATCTGGGTGACGACCCCGGCTACCGGGAGCATCCGGTGGGCAGCGGTCCCTACCGGCTGCTGGAGAACCGTCCCGGCGACGAGATCCGCCTGGAAGCCGTGGAAGGCCACTACAACGGCACTCCCCCCACCCGCTGGCTCACCTTCCGGGTGCTGCCCGACGACAACGTGCGAACCCTGGCGCTGATCAAGGGCGACGTGCACTTCGTGCTCGGCGGCGTGCAGCCCGACGTGGTGGACCTGCTGGGCAGGAAATCCCACCTGACCGTGGAGCGCGGCCCCGGCACCAACTACAGCTATCTCGGTTTCAACATGACCGACCCGCTGCTGTCCAACCTCAAGGTGCGCCAGGCCATCGCCCACGCCATCGACCGGCAGACGGTCATCGACGCCCTGTATCAGGGGCAGGCCCGCCTCTCCGACAGCCTGTTCACCCCGGAGCACTGGGCCCATGCGGACGGGCTGCCGGTTTACGATTACGACCCGGAAAAGGCCCGCGCCCTGCTGGACGAGGCCGGTTACCCGGACCCGGAAGGGCCGGAACCGCGTTTCCGCCTGCTCTACAAAACCAGCCAGAACAAGCTCACACGCCGCATCGGCGAGGTGCTGCAACAGCAACTGGCCCAGGTGGGTATCGTCACCGCGGTGCGCAGCTACGAGTGGGGCACCTTCTATGGCGACATCAAGGCCGGTAATTTTCAGATCTACACCCTGTCCTGGGTCGGCATCGCCGAGCCGGACATGATGCACTACGTGTTTCACTCCGGCAGCATCCCCCCCAACGGTGCCAACCGGGGCCGCTATGTGAATGCGGAAGTGGACCGCCTCGCCGACGCCGCCCGCCTCACCCCCGACCGGGACGAGCGCAAGCGCCTGTACGGGCGGATTCAGCAGGTTGTCGGCGCCGACCTGCCGTATGTGTCCCTGTGGCACCCGGAGATGGTGCTGGTGCGCGACTCCCGCCTGAGAGGCTTCCAGCTCACCCCCCGTGGCGACTACGCCTCGCTGGCGAAAACCCGCTTCGTGCCCTAGCCGCGTTTCCCGGCCGATTGTTTCGGCAGTATTGTCACTTTTACACTCCCTCTCCCAAAACCGGGGCCGGGTGTGGGACAATGCCGCCCATGAAACCAAACGTCTTTTCCCGCCGGGACGCAGCATCCCGGCAGCCCATTCGGATGCTGCGCCGTTCCATTCTGTTGCCGTCCCTGGTGATGGCCCTGCTGGTCACCACCGGTTGCAACCGCACCGCGTCGGTGGATCTGTCGCCACTGGCGGACATGGCCCGCTCCGGCGCCATGGAAATCACCAAGCGGGTGAACCAGTCCCACGCCTTTCTGGCCTCCGACGTGCTGCCCCACCCGGAAGTGGAGGCCGCCTTTACCGGCATCGCACCCCCCGAGGGGGCCACGGTTCCGTGGCAGACCACGCCGTACATCGCGGCCGCGGTGTTTGGCGCGGACGGAGAAGTGAAGCAGGTGCTGCCGCGCGCATCCGACGCCTTTGCCGACATGCTCAAGGAGGCCGCAGGCGCGGAGCCGCCGGTGGGAGATCTGGTGATTGTGCCCAACACCACCGCCTTCACCCTGGGAATGCACGTGGAGCGCCCCGCCGGAGGCCGTCTGGCGGCGCTGCTGGACGTGGACCGGGTGATCCTTGACGGCGTGCTGGTGCCGCTGGCGCGGGGCGCCCACGGGGTCGCCTTTCTGGCCAACCACGAAGGGCGCATCCTGTTGTCCATCCACCCGTCCCTGGCGGCGGTGCCGCTGGAGCGGTTGGGCCTGCGCTTGCCGGAGCCGGGCAAGGCGGTCACCGGGCAGGCGGAGATCGCCGGGGAGCCGCATTACGTGGGGCTGGCCCGGGGCGGCGCGCCCAACGGCTGGATCGTGGGCGTGGCCACCCCCACCACCAGCGCCGTGGAGCCCGCCAAGGAATAGCCCGGCCCGATGGGGAACAACGATACCGCGGTGGTGCTGGTACATGGGCTGGGTGGCTTTGCGCGCATGGGCATCCCACCGCTGGCCGTGGATTATTTCAATGGCCTGCCCCCCCGCTTCGAGGGGCTGCCAGTCTACTTTCCGGCCCTGCCGCGTAACGGTCCCATCGCCCGCTGCGGCGAGGAACTGGCACGCTTCTTACAGACGATTCCCCAGCACACCATCGGTCTGATCGGCCACAGCATGGGCGGGCTCGACGCGCGTTATGTTGCGGCCCATCTGGACCCGGAGCGGCGCATCCGCCAGGTGGTCACCATCGCCACCCCCCACCGGGGCAGCCCGGTGGCACGCCTGATGAACACCGGCAGCAGCCTGCACGCCCGCTTCTTCCGCCGCGCCCTGAACCCGGCCATGCGGGAGTTGATCCCCGAAAACATGGCAGCGTTCAACGCGGCCACCCCCAACCGGCCCGACGTGACCTACCGCTCCTGGGCGTGCGTGCGCCCGGAGGGAGAGGTGTTCCCCCTGTTCCGTGGCTGGTCGCGTCTGATCGCCCACGAGGAGGGCGAAAACGACACCCAGGTGTCACGCGCGTCGGCCAGTTGGGGCCGCTTCGAAGGCACCCTGCGCGCCGACCATCTGGAGGTGGTGGGGTGGAATACCTACTGGACCAGCGGCGCGACCGGGCGGCCGTTCGACCATGCCGGTTTTTTTACGGGACTGGTAAGGGAACTGCTGGGCTAACGTCCGGGGCGGTCCCGCTTCGAGATGGCCTCCACGATCCGCTCGGTACGCTGGTCCGCATGGTACGAGTTGACCAGCAGAATGGCGTGCACCACTCCCGGGAGCCAGAATAGAAGCGTGAGCAGAAGGTTGAGAATCGCCTGAAACGGCTTTCCCACCAGCAGCACCGCCAGCGGGGGTAACAGAATGGCCACCAGATACAGCACGGACTTCCTTTCGCACGGTTCTCCCCATCCCCGCACTACTCTATCAGAGTGGAACGCCCGCTGGCTCCGCATCCTGCTGTGCGCCGGGCTGTGCCTGTTGCCGGGTCTTGCGCCCGCCCATGCCGCCGAGCCGGACACCTCCCCCATGCCGGACACAACGCCCGAAGCCCTGCTGGAGAAGGCCGTGGCCGACCTGGTGGCGGACGGCTGGAGTTCCCACGGCATCCACCGGGGCGTCTATGTCCTGTCCCACAACGGGGTGGACCCGCGCATCCGCACCGCGCGCGCCCTGGTGTTGATGGAGGTGAGCGCCGAGCGCATCCGCGACGTGATCGCCGACTTTGAATCCTATCCCGGGTTTGTCCCCTACGTGGCCGAATGCGCGGTGCTGAACCGGGAGGAAAACCGCCAGTGGGTGTTCCAGCAATTGGACCTGCCGTGGCCGGTGCGCAACCGCTATTTCACCGTGCGCATCACCCGCACCTCTCCGGAAGGGGGCGGCCACCACCGCTTCGAGTGGACCCTGTCCAAGGACCCCGCCTGGCAACGGAAGGGCTACGGCATCGGCCTTCCGCTCACGGACGGCAGTTGGGAAATCATCCAGCCGGGGCCGGAACCACTCACCCTGGTGACCTACGAAATCCACGCCGACCCCGGCGGCTGGATTCCCGCCTGGGCCATCCTCGCCGGGCATCGTATCGTGATTCCAAAGGTGGTGAATGCACTCAGGGACAGGGCCAAGGCGGAAGCCGGACATGTGCCATGACTTCTGGCATCCTTGAGGAAAGAAAGAACCCATGGCTCATGGTTAGGGACAGGCAGGCCGTCGCCCCGATTCAGCAGGTAATCGAGACGGCCATGGACACCTCAAAGTGCCTTCCATGCGGCTGCCTGCACGAGGCGGTGGATCACCTTTCCGCCCTCGACCCGATTGTCCACGCCATGGGACCCACGCTGGAAGATGCCTATGAACTGATGCAACCGGTCCACTACGGCTGCCTGGGGTGCAGGGAGTGCCCGCCGGTGGGGATTCTGCCGCTGGCGGACCGGCTGGCGCAGGGTACGAATTTAACGAAGTAAAACCCAACAAGGCCGAGGTTCGCCTCCCATTTCGGGGCCATTTTCCCAGTTCGAACCTATCCCGGGTGTGCTGTGACGGTATTCACCTGACAGTTGGCCACGGATAGAGGAAGTGGCCATACCGGCCCCTGGCGGGTTATAGAAGGCGTTGTCGAAGCGCTGACTGTAACCCGAGAAGGAGACCGGTATGA
>JAOUMB010000116.1 GCA_029881725.1 Nitrospirota bacterium | reverse complement strand
CATCAGCCGCGCAGAGGCGGTAAGCCGGTGGGCGTCGCCGGTGGCGGTGTACAGATCGAGCAGCCCCTGGGCCAGGAATGCGTAGTCGTCCAGATAGGCGGCCAGCCGGGCCCGGTCGTTGGTGATGCAGCGCAGCAGCCGCCCCCCGGCATACAGGCGGGCCAGGGCGAAGTCGGCGGCACGGCCGGCGGCATCCAGCCACGCGGGCTCCCCGAAGGCGGACCCGGCCTGGGCGAAGGCGCTGATCATCAGGCCGTTCCAGCCGGTGATCACCTTGTCGTCACGCCCGGGACGCACCCGCCCCTCGCGCCGCTTCAGCAACTGGCTGCGGGCCTTTGCAAGCAGCGCCTCCGCCTTTTCCAGCGGCATGCCGAAGCGCTCCGCCACCTCCGCCAGCGGCTCGGTGACCCACAGGATGTTCTGCCCCTCGAAATTGCCCACGTCGGACACGTTGTAATAGTCCATGAACAGGGGTGCCGCCGCCGGGTCCAGTACCTCCTCGATCTCCCCCGGCCGCCACACGTAGAAGCGCCCCTCCTCCCCCTCGCTGTCCGCATCCTCGGCGGCACAGAACCCGCCGTCCGGGGTGGTCATGTCGCGGAGGACGTAGGCCAGGGTCTCGCGCACCACCTGCGCGAACAGGGGATTGCCGGTAGCGCGCCAGGCATCGGTGTACAGGGGCACCAGCAGGGCGTTGTCGTAGAGCATTTTCTCGAAGTGGGGCACCAGCCACTTCTCGTCCACCGAATAGCGGGCAAAACCGCCCCCCAGGTGGTCGTAAATGCCGCCCCGGGCCATCTTGGTGAGGGTGTGCGTCACCCCATGCAACAGGGCGTCGTCCCCGGTGCGGTACCAGCGCCGGAGCAGCACCGCCAGCGACATGGTGGAGGGGAATTTGGGGGCGTTGCCGAAACCGCCCCAGTTGGGATCGAACCCGGCGGCGATCTTCTTCGCGGCGGCCTCCAGCATGGGGTCGGAGAGCGGTTCCTCGCTGCCCTTGGCCACGTTGGTTCCGGCCAGCCCGGCCACCAGGGTGACCGCATTCTGCCGCACGTCCTCCGGCTTGTTTTCGTAGGTGTCGGCCACCGCCTTGAGCACGTCCACGAAGGCGGGCATGCCGTAACGGGCCTCGCCGGGAAAATAGGTCCCCCCCCAGAACGGGGCCAGATCCGGGGTCAGGAACATGCTCAGCGGCCATCCGCCGGAGCGCCCGGCCAGCAGTTGATAGGCGGACTGGTAGATGTGATCCAGATCGGGCCGTTCCTCCCGGTCCACCTTGATGTTCACGAAGTGGCGGTTCATCACCTCGGCGGTGGCGTCGCTCTCGAAGGACTCGTGGGCCATTACGTGGCACCAGTGGCAGGCGGAATAGCCGATGGACAGGAAGATCGGCCGGTTCTCGCGGCGCGCCAACTCCAGCGCCTCCTCCCCCCACGGATACCATGCCACCGGGTTGTTGGCATGCTGCAACAGATAGGGGCTGGTTTCGTCGGCCAGCCGGTTGGTGTGCCCGCTCACGGTTCCTCCAAAAAACGAAAATCGGCCGGGAGACAGGAGGCGCCGCGCCACCCTTCCCGGCCCGATGGCTTCATTATGGCCTCCTACCCCGGGCCGCTCAAGGAACCGGGCCGCAATTGACTTTGAGCCCCCGCATCTTTTATGTTCCACGGTTCTCTTGAGGATCCTGTGGCAGCCCAACTCACCGACATCATCCAGAACGCATTCAACGCCGCCCGCGAGGCCGGTGATCTGAGTTTCGAGCAACTTCCTCCCATCGTGCTGGAAGCCACCCGTCAGGCGGAGCACGGCGACGTGGCCTGCCCGGTGGCGCTGGGGCTGGCCCGGCAGGCCAAAAAATCCCCGCGCGACATCGCCCTGGCGGCGGTCCGCCACCTGTCCGCCCCGCCGGAGCTGATCAGCCGGGTGGAGGTGGCCGGGCCCGGCTTCATCAATTTTCACCTGGCCCCCGGCTACTGGACCGGGCAGCTCACCGGCATTTTGCAGGCCGGGGATGCCTTCGGCCACGCCACCTGGGGCGCGGGTGAAAAGGTGCTGGTGGAATTCGTGTCCGCCAATCCCACCGGCCCCCTGCACGTGGGCCACGGGCGCGGCGCGGTGGTGGGCGACGTGATCGCCCGCCTGCTGGCCGCCACCGGCCATGAGGTGGCGCGGGAATACTACGTGAACGACGTGGGCAACCAGATGAACATCCTGGGCCGCTCCACCCACGTGCGCTATCTGCAGGCCCTGGGCCGCGACGTGCCGCTGCCGGACGACTGCTACAAGGGCGACTACATCACCGGCATCGCCCGGAAAATCGCAGATGCCGAAGGCGACGCCCACGCCGACACCCCGGAGGCCGACTGGCTGCCCCATTTCTCCAGCACCGCCTATCAGGCCATTCTGGGGGAAATCCGCGCCGAACTGACCGGCTGCGGCATCGAATTCGACCAGTGGTACTCCGAGCGCAACCTGTATGCGGGGGAGCCGTCCCCGGTGCATGCGGCCATCGCCTGGCTCAAGGAGCGGGAACTGGCCTATGAAAAGGACGACGCCGTGTGGCTGGCCACCACCCGCCACGGGGATGACAAGGACCGGGTGATGATCCGCGGCAACGGGGTGACCACCTACTTCGCCTCCGACGTGGCCTATCACAAGGAAAAATTCGAGCGCGGCTTCAAGCGCCTGATCGACGTGTGGGGCGCCGATCACCACGGCTACATCGCCCGCATGAAAGCCGCCTGTACCATGCTCGGGCACGATCCGGAAGACCTGACCGTGGTGCTGGTGCAGCTGGTTTCCCTGC
>JAOUMB010000025.1 GCA_029881725.1 Nitrospirota bacterium | reverse complement strand
ATGCTGTTCGCTGGCAGGTTCTGAAAATCGTCCAGGACGACCAGGAAGGGGGGGGGGGCGCGGTCGAACATCGTCCGGAAGAATTGCCGAGCGAAGGTGGTCAGTCCCGGCAGGTACTCCGGAGTGAGCAACGGAAGGCTCTTCGCCAGTCCGGGGGACTGCTTTTCGGCCGCAATCCGCAGGTAGTAGAAAAACGTCGCCGGGTCAATGTCCGCTTCATCCAGGCGGAACCAGATGTGGTTTCGCTTCCGGCTTTCCAGATAGCTGGAAACAAGCGTTGTCTTGCCCATTCCGGCGGGTCCGCTAATCCAAACCGAAGACCCATCCACCGCCAAATCCAGCTGCGAGAAGAGAGATTCCCTCAGAAACACATTTTTTGCTTTTGGCCTTGTCAACTTCGCGAGATGACCGGCAAATGGGAAGGGGTCCTGCGCCATCGTGGAAACACTCCGGCCCGTGATCTACAGGCCTTCTATAGTCGGCCCCCATCTGATACCCGACAACAAGTTGTTGAGATCGATGCCAGACAGAGTAGCACGGCGCCCGTCTATTCGACAGGGGAGAGCACGTGAATGCGGAACCTGAAATAGTGAAGACCATCGCGAAGGTGAAGATCCGACCGGGCATGAGTCTGGAGACGGACTATTTGCCGGAAGCGTGGTTTCCTGACCGCTACGCGCGCGCGAAGGGGAGGCACAGAAAAGGCCCCCGTCCGGGGTGAACCAGCAGGGGCCTCTTGCTTCGCCCATCTACGCATCAAGGTGTCTACAGAATCGGGGGAAGTCCAGAGGGATGTCAGAAGGAGCCGGAATTCCTTCCGTTGGACTTATTGCGGACTTACGGAAAAACAAAAGGGGACCGCGCGTTTCGCGATCCCCTTTTGTTTAATGGGGTGAGCGACGGGGCTTGAACCCGCGACCACCGGAATCACAATCCGGGGCTCTACCAACTGAGCTACGCCCACCATAAATTATTTCCCTCCGTGCCGTTCGCCGGTCTCCCGTGGCGGGAGGTGGCGCGCCTGAGAGGATTCGAACCTCTGACCGGCGGCTTAGAAGGCCGCTGCTCTATCCATCTGAGCTACAGGCGCAGACTCAAGTGCTTCGCCCGCGGTCCGGCCTTCCGGCCCTCCAACCCCGGCGGCAAGGGCAGGGGTGGTCGGGGCGAGAGGATTTGAACCTCCGACACCCTGCTCCCAAAGCAGGTGCGCTACCTGACTGCGCCACGCCCCGGTTCAAACCCCCCTATCGGCAGGGCCGTTATTTCTAACGGAATAGGGGGTGGCTTGTCAAGGGATTTGGTGCCGGATGCCGGGGCCGGTGTTGACTTTTTGGTGGGGTGTGGATTACCATCCTGCGTTCTGAAGTTGGCCGGGTGCCGCCTGTGTTTCAGGGCGGTGATGTATTGCCACATTATGGGGTGTTTCGGAATGGCTGGAAGCGGAACGAGAGACTTTAGCGAGGTTCGTGAGATTCTCGAGAAGCAGCGCGACGATATTCTGGCGCTGACCGAGGAGATCATCACCACCGGCGCCATGGGCACCGAAGGCACGAACTTTCCCGACATGAGCGATCAGGCCACCGCGGAGCAGGACCAGAACCTGAACATCCGCATGCGTGGCCGCGAGCAGAAGCTGCTGGTGAAGATCGAGGGTGCCCTGGAGCGGATTGCCAACGGCAACTACGGATCCTGCGAGGAATGCGGCGAGGACATCGCTATGGAGCGCCTCAAGGCGCGTCCGGTAACCACCCTGTGCATCGAGTGCAAGACTGAGCAGGAAGCCCAGGAGGCGATGGACGTCACCTGACGCCGCCTTCGGATTACGGCTTTTAAAAAAAGGCCCCCGGTGATCCGGGGGCCTTTTTTATGTCATCTCGAGCACCCTGCCCACCAGTTTTTCGATGCCGGTGGCCGCTTCGGAGATGCTGCGGGCGCACATGTAGGCAGGGGTGGAAACCACCTTGTTGGCGGCATCCACCACGATATCGGTGACCGGTGTGTCCACATGGTGGCCGCCCATCCGTCCAATGGCCACGGCCGCCTCGTCGGCGTCGGAGCCCACGGTAAGGTCGAGGCGGATCTCGCCGCCGAAGATGCGCGCCACCACCGCGGGGGCGATGCACATGGTGCCGATGGGCTTACCGGCCTGATGGATGTCCCGGGTCAGCCGGGTGACCTCTCCATGCACCGTGCAATCCGCCCCCTGAAAGGCGAAAGACGACAGATTTTTGGCCGCGCCAAAGCCGCCGGGAAAGATCAGCGCATCCAGTTCGGCGGACTTTACGTCGCGGATGTCGCGGATGTCGCCCCGGCAGATGCGCGCCGCCTCCACCAGCACGTTGCGCGCGCCCGGCATCTCCTGGCCGGTGCGGTGGTCGATGACGTGGGTCTGATCCACATCCGGAGCCATGCACACGGCGCGGGCGCCGGCCCGGTCCAGCGCGAGCAGGGTGATCACCGCTTCGTGAATCTCCGTGCCGTCATACACCCCGCACCCGGAAAGCACCACACCAACGGTTTTCATGTTTTCCCTCCCTGGATCCGGTTGCCAAAGGGCCGGGCTCGCGCCGGCATTCCGGTTTTTTATACCACGGCGACCCGCATGCCGGGAGGGGTTCCGATTGCGTGGTTGGGAAAGAATCCGTATACTACGCTTCCTTTTTTATCAACCTCGCTCCGGCCTTGCGCGGCCGGGGCCATACAGACCAGGAGGCGCGCATGCATTGCTACGAAACCCTGTACATCATTCACCCGGAAGCGGGTGAGGGCGGCGACACCGCCAAGGGCGAGGTGGAGAAACGCATCACCGATAACGGCGGGCGCATCTACTACCGCGAGAACTGGGGTAACAAGCGGCTGGCGTACGACATCGCCAAGCAGTCCAAGGGCAACTATCAGCTGGTCCGCTACGTGGCTACCCCCGAGGTGCTGTCGGAGATGGAGCGTCTGTTCCGCCTGGACGAGGCCTACCTCAAGTTCCTGACCATCCGGCTCAAGGAAGATCCGGCCACCGCTGGCGCCAATTCGGGCGCCGGGGAAACCGAGGCGAAGGCGTCCGCGGCTACCGAAGACAAGGCCGAACCCACGGCCGACAAAGAGCCCGCTGCCGCCGCAACCGGAGAGTAGGCGATGACCAGCTTCAACAAGGTGATCCTGATCGGCAACCTGACGCGCGATCCGGAACTCCGCTATACCCCCAACGGCAACGCGGTGGCTTCCCTGCCGCTGGCGATCAACCACCGCTACCGGCAGGGCGAGGAAACCCGCGAGGACGTCTGCTACGTGGACGTGGTGGTGTTCGGCAAGCAGGCCGAGTCGTGCAGCCAGTACCTCACCCGGGGTGGTGGCGTGATTGTCGACGGACGCCTGTCCCAGCGCCGCTGGGAGGCCGAGGACGGCACCAAGCGCAGCAAGCACGAGGTGGTGGCCCAGAGCGTGCGCTTCATGCCCCGTCGCCAGGAGACCATGGCCGCCGGTGAGGATTCGGGTCGTTCCTATGGCGGTAATGCGGCTGCCCAGGGTTCCCCGGGCGGTATGGGTGGCGCGGGTAACGGAGGCGGGTCCGACTTCGGGCCGCCGGACTTTACCGACGATGACATCCCGTTCTAGCGGGTGCTGCGTCCCGGGATCCGGGTTTCTAAGCGTTTAACGAATTTCGAGGAATAGGAAAATCAGCCATGATGCGTGGAAGTGCAATGCGCAAGCGGGTATGCCGCTTTTGCGTGGACAAGGTGGAGCATATCGACTACAAGGACGTGGCGACCGTGCGCCGCTTCATCACCGAGCGGGGCAAAATCATCCCCAGCCGGGTTTCCGGAACCTGCGCGCCGCACCAGCGGCAGCTGACCACCGCGATCAAGCAGGCGCGTAACATCGCCCTGATCGCGTTCAAGGAGTTGCCGGTCTGAGCGAGCCGGTTTCTTCATCCGGCGGACAGGAAATGCAAGGGACGTGGCTGGAAGCGGCCGCGTCCCTTTTTCTTTCTCTGCTGCTGTTTTCCGCCGTGCGCGTGCTGTGGCCGGTGGGGATGCCGTTGGCGCTGTTCGCCCCGGCCCCCCTCGCGGTGCTGTGCCTGCGGCGTGGCGAACCGGTGCTGCTGGGGGCGGTGGCGGCCGGTGCGGCCTTCCAATGGCTGCTTGGCGGCGGTGGGTCGGCGGCCGCTTTTCTGGTTTCGGCGGCGGTGCCCGCCCTCCTGATTGCGCGCGGCATGGCCTTCCGCTGGCGGCCGGAACTGGTGGTGGGCGGCATTGCCGTGCTGGTGACCGGGGCCACCCTGGGGGCGTTCGAGGTCGCCGTTCCCGGCGGCATGAAGGCGTGGAGCGGTGGCTTTGTTGACGGCATTATCGCCCAGTATCAGACTGTCAAGCCCGGTGACCCGGCGTTAGCGATGCTGCGGGAAAACGCGGCGGAAATCGCCCGCACCCTGTACCTGTTCGCGCCGATTACGTTCATGTGGACCGGCATCATGCTGGGCGCGGCCTCCCTGTTGATCGTGCGCAACTTCTTTACCCGGAACCCCCATCCGGTGGTGGGGGATCTGCCGCCCCTGCTGGAGTGGTACCTGCCGGACGGCTGGGTGTGGGTGCTGATTGCAGCGGGGGTGCCGGTCGCTCTGGGAGCGATGGGGATTTCGGTTCCGCTGGAGGCGCTGGTTGTCGGGGGCAACGTGCTGGGGGTACTGGTGCTGGTGTATGCGCTCCAGGGGTGGGCGGTGGTGGCCTGGCAGTTCGCGGAGCGCGACATCCATCCGGCGCTGCAGGTGGCATTTTATGCGGTTCTGCTGATTCAGCCGGTTCTGGTTTTGCTGCTTACCGTACTGGGGGTGCTGGATATGCGGACCGACACCCGTCGGGTGCGCCCGGAGAATATGCCTCCCCCCGCACCGCAGGAACCGCCGGCGGAAAGCTGAGGCGCCACCGGGGCCGTTCGGCCCACCCAAAAAAACCGAGGGGGCGTTACGGCCGGTGGCCGCTCAGCATGTCGAGGGCGCGCGGCAGGAGTTGGTCCATGCGGATCGGCAACGGCACGATGTGTCCGGGGATGCGCCCCGGCATGAACTGGTACTTGCCCTTGTCCCAAAGAAAGATGGAGAGGATGATCTCCTCCACCTGAATCTTGAGCACCTCGAACAGCCGTTTGGGGGTCAATACTCCCATGTCGACCAGGGTTTCCCCTTCGCGCTTGCCGGTCTGCTGCATGGATCGGGTGGCGGCCAGATGCGCCTCCCCCGAGATGATGCCCTGACGCACCAATACTTCCCCCAGACGGTCCTGCTTGTAGGTGGAGGTGGCGAATACCACCTCGCCCTTGCGCAGGAACACGGCCTTCACCACCGCGTCCTGGTGGACCGCGAGGGTTCCGGTAACCTTTTTCTCGATGAAGTGCTCGAGGATATAGGTCAGGGGCAGGTTGCCCAGTTCGCCGCTGTCGGCAATTTCATTTTCGGGTGCGTCGCTCATCCACGGCATTATTGCCCTACCGGGTCGGATCGTCAACGGGTGGTGGTGGGTGTTTTCCACCCGCACGGAGGGGTGTGCGGGTGGAATTGTCCCGAAATGGCGGGGGTGTGCGGTGCCTTCGGTTCCATTCGGCCACAACACCGCCCTTTAAAAACAATCAGTTATGAATGTGATGTGGCAAATAACGCGATTGGTATAAAGATTGCTTGATTGTGCGCTTGCTGGCCGGCGCAACCCCGTGTGGGTGGTGTGAATACAGGCCGGTACAGTGAAATTTTTCGGAGCGCAGGCCGCTCCGGGCTGCCGGAGGCAGCGGAAGGAGACCAGGGATGTCGTATCAGAACACGGTCAGCAAGGAAGCTCGTTTTACCGGAGTCGGCCTGCACACCGGCGCGTCGGTCACCCTGTCGGTGCGTCCCGCGCCGGTGGATGCCGGCCTGCGCTTCGTGGTCGGGCGCCCCGGCGCGGAGCCGGTTGTGATCGACGCCCACCACGCAAACATCCAGACCACTTCCTATGCCACCTCCCTGGGGTCCGGCGATCTGCGCCTGCACACGGTGGAACACCTGCTGGCCGCCCTGTCCGGACTGGGAGTGGACAATGCCGAGTTGTGGCTCGACGGTCCCGAGGTTCCGGTCATGGATGGCAGCGCCCGCCCCTTTGTGGAGGGGCTGTTGCAGGCCGGCCTGGTGGAGCAGCCGAAGGCCCGCCGGGTGATCCGCATCACCCAGCCGATCCGCGTGGCCGACGGAGACAAGTGGATTGAATTGCTCCCCAGCGTGCAGCCAGGTCTGCAGGTGGATTACGCCATCGATTTTGAGCACCTGGCCATCGGTCGTCAGCACTTCCACATGAAGGTCACCCCGGAAACCTTCGAAAAGGAGATCGCCGCTGCGCGTACCTTCGGCTTTGCCCACGAAGTGGCCAGGATGCAGTCCGCTGGACTGGCCCGGGGCGCGTCCCTGGACAATGCGGTGGCCGTGGGTGACGAGGGGGTGCTGAACCCGGGCGGATTGCGTTTTGACGACGAGATGGTGCGGCACAAGGTGCTGGATCTGGTCGGCGACCTGGCGCTGCTCGGGCGTCCCCTGTGGGGCCACCTGATCGCCAACCGGGCCGGGCACGGCATGCATGCGCGGTTGATGGAGGAGATTCTGCTGCGCACCGACCGGTGGGAGTCCGTCATCGACGAGCCGTTGGAAGCCGTGCGTCTGACGGCCTCTCAGCGCGCCCTGCAGGTGTGCGTCTGATTTCACTCCGGGGTCGATGGCACCTGCCCGACCCTGGTTAACCGGCTTTCTGTTGCTGGTTGACCGGCTCCCCGCCGACGCCTAAAATTCCCGCATGAATTGCGTAACGCCTCCCGGGGCGGTATTGCGATGGGCGGCGTGGTATGTGCCGGATCCGGAGGTCACCAGCGAGGAGCTGGCGACCCGGCTGGGCATTGACGTGGCCGACATCGTGCACCGCACCGGCATCCATGCGCGCCGCTGGGCGCCGCCGGAACAGTCCACCGCCACCCTGGGGGCCCTGGCCGCCCAGCGTCTGTTCAAGGAAACCGGGATTGATCCGTCCACGGTGGATCGGGTGCTGCTCTCCACCACCTCGCCGGATATGGCGTTTCCATCCACCGCCTGTCTGGTTCAGCACGCGCTGGGTCTGCGGGGTGGCGGGGCCATGGATGTGTTTGCCTCCTGCACCGGATTTCTGGCCGCCCTGTCCATGGCGCGGGCGGCGATTCGCACCGGCGATGCACGCCGGGTGCTGGTGATCTCCGCTGACGTAAAAAGCCGCTTTCTGGATCTGCGGGATCCGTCCACCGCAATTCTGTTCGGAGACGGCGCCGGTGCCGCGCTGGTGGATGCGGACCCCCACGGTACCCTGGCCGGCGGCCGGGTGGGACCGATCACCCTGCGCACCGACGGCAGCCGCTGGGCCTATGTGCACATGCCCGCGGGGGGCTCCCGCAAGCCGCTTACCCACGCCACGGTGGCGGCCGGGGAGCACAGCTTGAAAATGGACGGAATCCCCCTGTTCCGCACCGCCGTCAGCCGCTTTTCGGAAATCGTGCGCGCGGAACTGGAGCGGGGCGGGATCGGCATGGACGACGTGGCCTGTTTCGTGTTCCATCAGGCCAATCTACGCATTCTGGAAGCGGTGGCCAAGCGGTTGGGGATTTCCCGGGAGCGCATCTGCACCACCCTGGAGCGGTATGGAAACACCTCCTCCGCCTCCCTGCCCATCACCCTTGGAGCCGCGCTGGCGGAAGGCAGGCTGCAAGCGGGTGATACGGCGCTTCTGGCGACCTTTGGAGGGGGGCTTACCTGGGGGGCATGCTGCCTGGAATGGCGGGGCGGTGAGGTGCTGCCCTAGACCGGAAGGATGATGGTGAAACCGAACCCGCTGGCATCGGATTGCAGGGTGCCTCCGTGCAGGTCGATCAACTGGCGGGCGCGTTGCACTCCGGCACTTCGAAAACCCAGCCCTACCGGCTCCGGAGCTTGGGGCGTCTGGCCGATGGTCAGGTATACCCGTCCCTCGCCGGAGGAAGCCGTCAGATTGCGGCCGGTGCCCGCGGTTTCGGTGTAATCCAGCAGGTCGATGAGCGCGGTGCGCACCAGCGCGGCATCCCACAATACGGTCAGTTTGGGAACCTGGGTGCAGGGCAGGTCGTCCAGCACCCTGACCAGCGGGGTCGGGGCCGGCGCGGGGCGCGTCTCGCCGAGGATCAGGCGCATCAACCCCACCACCTGATCCAGTTGCCGGGACATCTGTTCACCCCCCTCGCGGATGGTGGCGGTATAGCGAATTTCGTCCTGGCTGGCGCCGTCGCGGGTGGCCAGCAGTTCGGAAAATCCGAGAATGGCATGAATGGGTGAGCGCATGTCGTGGTTCAGCAGCGACACCGCCAGGGACAGGATGGAGGTGGGATCCTGATCGTCCCCGGACGGGGGGAGAGCGGTTTCGGCCAACAGGGCGGCCACCAGTTCCGCCCCTTTCGTGGCCAGATCCGCCCGCTCGGGCTGGAACGGGCGGCTCCAGGCGGTATACAGGCAGAGCATGCCGGCCAGTCCATCACTGGTGCCGATGGGGCAATGAATGGCATCCCCCAGCGCAATGGGTCCCAGGGCTTCGATGAACGGCTCCACGGTGGGCATCGGGGGGCGCTCATCTGCAAAGATGGGGGACAGAGAAGGGTTCTGGTCGAAGGAAAACATGCTGCCGACCCGCATGCGGGTGGCCGCGCCGCTGACCCCCAGCAGACGCCAGCCGTCCGCTTCGTGTCCCAGCAGTACCCCCGCGTCCGCGCCGCAGCGCTCGCTTACATCGGAAAGAACCGCCTGCAACCGCTGGGCGGTGGTTTCCTCCGCGTGGATGCTGGCCGGTGGCGGGCCCGGTTGGCCGCGCATGTGAAACCGGGGGCGAAAATCCATCGGCTCAGACCGTCTGTTCCAGGGTCGCCGGGCGCATAGCGGGCGCCGGGGTGGCGAGGGGAATACGGAGGACGAAGGTGCTGCCTTTGCCGTCGGAGCCGGCGGCGTCCAGGGTGCCGCCCATGCGGTGGGCCAGCCGCTGGGCCAGAGCCAGCCCCAGCCCCTTGCCGGTTTCCAGCCGGAAGGCCTGCTCCCGGCCCTGATAAAACGGTTCGCCCAGATGGTCGACGCTTTCACCGGAGATGCCGGGGCCGGAGTCGCGCACGGCGATTACCAGTTGGCCGTCCCGGCCTTGCCGGGAGACCCGCACGGCGATGCGGCCGTGGTCGGGGGTGAAGCGCACCGCGTTGGAAATCAGCACGTCCATGATGGCGGCCAGGGCCACCGGGTCGGTGGTTACCGGGTCCTCGGCGCCATGGGCGTCACAGCGCAGGCCGATCTGGCCGGTTTCCAAGGCATCCTCATAAGGCAGGGCCACCTGCTCGATGAGGGACGGGACGTGAATCGGGCACGGGGTGGCGCGGGCCGGAAGCCAGCCGTCGTCCACCGCGTGGAAAATTTCTCCAAAGCGTTCCTGCAACCGGCGGCCACGGGCCAGCAGGGCCTGTGGGACCGCGTCGGCATCCGGGCGGGCAGCGTCCTGCATGGCGGTGCAGAACTGCTCCACCTCGCCCACCAGGTCGTGCATCTGGTTGCCCAGATAGGAGAGCAGGCTGGCCTGCAGATCGGGTGGCTCGATGCCGTTGGAGGTGGTGGGTTGCGAATGATGGAGCGGCGTGCCGCGGGTGCCGATGTAGCGCGCGGCGGTGGCCAATCCCACCATTTCCTGGACGTCGATGCGGTGCTCCGGCGGCCAAGCCACGATTAGGCTGCGGGCGCCACCGCCCACGTGGGCGCCGGGATGGGCCGGGGCCGGACCGACGGGAAATGCCGCCCATACGGCGTTGCCGGTGGTCTCCACCCGTGGCCGGGTGGCGGTGGCGGGAAGTTTGCGCAGCGCGGATGGAATATCCTCCCGATGCAGCGGGCGCTGGCCCGGAGGGCAGTGCGGCAAAAAGGAGACCGAATGGCGGGGCCCCTGCACCAGCGCCACCGCGCGCAGGGTGCCGTCGCTGATCCAGTCCGCGAAAAAGCGGCTCATGAACACCTCGTGGGACTGGCCGGGGGAATCGGCGGTGGCGGCACGGAACAGGCAGGACAGCACCGGGTTCCCCGGCAGTCCCCCATCCGGCCAATGGGGCCGGCCGGAGCCCTGTTGCACGTGGGCCATCAACAGCTCCCACGCCTCTCCGGCCCGGTTGGGCACGTCCTGCCACGGGTCGGTGGCGCGTCTTCCGAGCGGGCGGATGTACTGTTGCAGCGGACGGATCGCCCAGCGGGCCAGACCCGCCGTGCTGGCCAACAGCAGCCCTGCCACAAGCAGGCCACCTACCCCGAACGGCAGGTGTCCCGAGGTCAGCAACATCAGGGCGGTCGCTCCGGCAGCCGCGGAAATCGTGAGGGAAGTGGTCAGTCTGGCAAACAGCGTCATGGGTTTCTTGATCTATCTTGAAAATGAATGGCTTCCGGGGTACGAGGTGGTGGCCCTATCTCCGTGTCCCTCGCGACCGGTATCATGAGGCCGGATTTAGGGAACCACCGCGATCCTTCGCTTTGTTACTCCGGGGCCGTCGTCGCGGATGGCCCGTTTCCATATATTCCCGCCGGACACACCCGGCTTCCCTGAATATCGGCTTAAAATGGCGTTTGCTTAAGCAACAACATGGCTGTGGACAATCAAAATAACGACCTTTTTCCGGATTCCCCGCGGGGTATGTCGGTGGCCGAAATTGCCCGTGCTGTGGATGCGGTGAACCGTCTGGCCACCGGTGGCGTGGTAGTGAAGGTGCGGCGCCCGCTTCCGGACCACCTGGCGCTTACGGTGCGTCACCGGGGGCGCAACGTGGATGTGGTGGCCGGGGTGGTGGCGGGACTGGCCCGTTTTCACGTGGCCGGGGACCTGCCCCCGACGCCCCCGGATCCCGGCCCATTTGCCCTGCGCGCCCGTTCCCTGATGCGTCCTTCACGGCTGGTATCCGTTTCTATTCCCGGTAACGGGCGGGTGGTGGAAGTCACGGTTTCCCGGCACGGGGAGGGGGAGTCGGAGTGGCAGGCGACGCTGGTGCTGGAATTGTTCCGTCAGGGGCGCATGGTGTTACTCGACGACCGCCGTCGGGTGCTGGCCTGGTATGGACCGGGTGGGGCGCGAGGGTTGGTTACCGGGCAACCGTACCGGCCTCCGGAAGCGCCGGAGGAGACGGAGGCCGGTGCGTTCGGGTCATCCGCTTCGCCACTGGAGGGGGCGGCGTTGGAAGCCTGTTACGCCCACTGGATCGCGGCGCACGCGGAGCAGGAGGTCCGCACCGAGGTGTCCCGCCGGCTGAAGCGGCAATGCGCGCGCACGGCCCGGCGATTGGCCAATATGGAGGGGGACCTTGCACGGTTGCAGGGGTGGGAGGAGGTTGGCCGCGAAGGGGAGTTGCTGTCCGGTCACCGGCACCTGCTGAAGCGGGGCATGGCGCAGGTGACGGTGACCGACTGGTTTACCGACGGCTGTCCGCAACGGGTGATTGCGCTGGCACCGGACAAGACCCCGGAGGAGAACATCGCGGTGCGCTTCGCACGGGTCCGGAAGGCCAGGCGGGGGCTGCCGCAGCTGACCCGGCGCATTGCGGAGGCGCGGGTGGAGGTGGCCCGGCTGGCCGCGGCCCGCGATGAACTGGCGGCGGGAGGTGTCCCCTGGGAGGTGCTGGAGCGGGTTGGCGTGGCTGCCGCACCGGTGGCGGAAAAACCGTCGCGGGGGGGCGGCTCGGGCGTGCGCACCTTTATGGCATCGGACGGGCGGCAGATCTGGGTCGGGCGCAGCGGTGCCGAAAATGACCGGCTCACCTTCCGCATGGCCAACGGCAAAGACCTGTGGCTGCACGCGCGGGACGTACAGGGGGCGCACGTGGTGCTGCATGGACGGGGGGCGGATTCGGGTGCGGCGCTGATGGAGGCGGCGCAGTTGGCGGCCCACTTCAGCCGCCTGAAACAGGAGGGGGGCGGGGAGGTAATCTATACTCCGCGCAAATACGTGCGCCGTCCCAAGGGCGGCAAGCCAGGCCAGACCCTGGTTACCGGTGAAAAGGTATTGCAGGTGCGGCTGGATCCGGAGCTGGTGGCCCGGGTTCTGGCCCGGCGCGCCTGAGCGGCAAAGACGGCGGCCTTCCCCGTGGAGGGGAAGGCCGCCGGTATGCGTCCTAGGCGAACAACATGCGTCCGTGCATGCTGGCGGCCATGAAAAACAGCATGGGAATCGACAGCATGGTGTTGGTGCGGCTGGCCAGCAGCGCCACACGGGCGGCGCGGGCCTTCTGCTGATCGGAGGCCTCGACCATGCCTAGCACCTTCTGCTGGTTCGGCCAGATCAGTACCCACACGTTGAACAGCATGATGGTTCCCAGCCAGGCACCCATCCCGATCACCGCGGCGCTGCCCTGCAGCATGAATGCCTTGCCCAGAATGCCCATGTGGCCGAGCATGGCGGCGCCGGACAGCCAGGTTACCACCGCGGCCCAGCGGAACCACAGCAGGGCGCGCGGGGCGATGTGCTTGGTGATGCCGGGGGCGGTGCCGTCGGCCTTGGCGGCGCCGAGGCCCGGAACCTGAACGAAGTTGAAATAATACAGTAGGCCGATCCAGGTGATGCCGGCCATAAAGTGTGCCCAGCGGGCGAAAAATGCAGCTTCCATTGGGTTGCTCCCGAGTTCTGTGCGAAAAGAAAGTGTCCGGGGCGGCGGGTTACGCCACCGACTTGACGACGAAATACAGAATTCCCGTCAGGACAAACCCCAGAACGATGGTTCCGGTAATGGATTCAAGCGGGTTTTTCATGATGACTCCTGTTGATATTTGATGCACATATTGCGCACCGTCCGTTGCGCGCGGTGGCGGCCCGGTTGAACATGCCGTCCGGGCCCCAAAAAAACCGGTCCGGCAACCGGTTAGCGCCAAAACTGTTCACTGCCGGAAAATGCTAAGACCGGTTCCGGTGGTTGGTCAAGGCGCTATTTTTTTTCCACCCCGTCCGCATCTAATAAAAATGCCCTCGGAACGCCCATGCCGCGATATATTCCACCCCCACTTGGCGGTGGTGTTTGGTACGATGAGGGGTGGGAATCAAAACCGGATAGGGGTGACCCGGAGGGAGGTGGAGAGGTGGATGATCGGCGAGTGAGCGGCGTTCTGCTGCACCCCACATCGCTGCCAGGGTCCCCGGGCATCGGCGCCTTTGGCGCGGGCGCGCGCCGGTTCGTGGATTTCCTGGAACGGGCCGGGCAGCGCCGCTGGCAGATTCTGCCGCTGGTGCCTACCGGTATGGGCGATTCCCCCTATTCTTCCTGCTCGACCTTTGCCGGAACCCCGTTGCTCATTTCCGCCGATGAACTGGTGGCGGAGGGGTTGCTGGAGCCTTCCGAGTGCCCCGCCGCGCCCCACGCGGACCCGGCCCTGGCCGACTACCAGTGGGCGGCGCAGGCCAGTTCACGAATGGTGGCCACCGCCCTGGCCCGCTTCAGAAGCCGTCCCTCGGCAGGAATGCAAGCGGATTACGCCGACTTTCTAAAAAATACCGCCCGGTGGCTGGACGACTACGCTTTGTTCGTGGCCCTGAAGACCCATCAGGACGGGTCCCCCTGGTACCAGTGGGAGCAGGAGTTGCGGGATCGGGAGCCGCAGGCGCTGACCCGGTGGACGGCGCAGCTGGCGGACGAAATGGAGGTGGTGCGCTTCGGGCAGTTCCTGTTTTTCCGCCAGTGGGGGCGGCTGCGCGCCTATGCCAATGGAAAGGGGGTAAAAATCATCGGCGATTTGCCGATTTTCGTCACCCTGGACAGTGCTGACGTGTGGGCCCACCGGGATCTGTTCAAGCTGGACGAACGGGGATGCCCCCCGGTGGTGGCCGGCGTGCCGCCGGACTATTTCTCCGCCACCGGCCAGTTATGGGGCAATCCCCTCTACCAGTGGGATGCCCACCGCAAACGGGGCTTCGATTGGTGGATCGACCGGATGGCCGCGGTGCTGGGCGAGGTGGATATCGTGCGGCTGGACCACTTCCGTGGGTTTGCGGCCTGCTGGGAGGTACCGGCGGACGCCTCTGATGCCATTGGCGGGGAGTGGGTGCCGGGGCCGGGGATGGACCTGTTCGACGCGCTGGCAACCGGTTTGCCAAGCGGTTCCGCCGGACGCCTCATTGCCGAGGACCTGGGGATGATCACCCCGGACGTGCACGCGCTCCGGCACCGGGCCGGGCTGCCCGGCATGGCTGTATTGCAGTTTGCGTTTGATTCCGGCCCGGAAAATCCCCACCTGCCGGAGCATCACGCGCCGGACATGGTGGTCTACACCGGCACCCATGACAACAACACCACGCTGGGCTGGTTTCGGGACGCGCCCCAGCCGGTGCGTGATTTTGCCTGCCGCTACCTGCATTCCGACGGGGCGGAAATTCATTGGGATCTGGCGGCGGCGGCCATGGGGTCGGTGGCGGAAACCTGTCTGTTGCCGATGCAGGATGTACTTGGCCTGGACGGGTCTGCCCGCTTCAACCGGCCGGGCGAGGCGGAGGGAAACTGGGGCTGGCGGATGCTGCAGGAACAACTCGATGAAGCGCCCGCCGAGCGGCTGCGGTCCCTGTGTGTACACCATGGGAGGTGCCCCGGTTGATGCGGGGTGTGACGCCCCTTGCCCGGAAATATCCTCTCCGGGTTGACGCGGGGGGGCGTCCTTGGTAATGATATGCCCCCTTGCCGACATTGCTGACGACTTGCTTGGCAGTCCTGTGGCGTTGTGTGCCGCATCTGGAGGGACTGGTGAAGAAAGGTCGCGGTGGGGCAGGTACAGATTGATGAGTTTCAGGGTCGTCCGGTGGTATGATGCCAGAATCAAGTCATACCGCCGAAGGGGCTGACCCGCTTCGGCAACGCCGGGTGTGGGAAGGCGGGATAATCGTCTTTCCGGGTGGGGAACCCGGTCAGGAGGTGCGTGTACCATGAAGGATATGCGGGGTTTTGAAGCAGACTCCGGCAAGGCGGGCGACGAGCCCGTCACCCGGCGTGACTTTTTCACCCTGGTCGGCTGGGGCGGTTTCCTGGCGGCCATGGGTGGTGTCGGCCTCGGCTCGTTCAAATTCTATGTGCCGACGGTTCTTTACGAGCCGCCAACCACGTTCAAGATCGGTCCTCCCAAGGATTACGGCCTGGGTGTGGATGTGCGCTGGAAGGCTATCGGCCAGTTCTGGGTGGTGCGCGAGGAGAAGGGCATGTACGCCTTGGTCTCCATCTGCCGCCACCTGGGGTGTACCCCCAACTGGTTTCCGGATCAGGAGCGGTTCCGCTGTCCCTGTCACGGCAGCATCTACGATACCAACGGTAACGTCCGGGGCGGCCCGGCGCCGCGTACCCTGTGGCGGGCGGCCATTTCCATCGATCCGGTGGATGGCCAGATCGTGGTGAATACGTCGGTGCGGCAGGACCCGGATCCCAAGTCCATTGAGGGGATCGCGGTGTATGTGGAGCCCGAAGGGCGTAAGGTGGAGCCGTTTTACATCTCCGTGTAAGCGGGGACTTGGTTTTTCCAGGTATGCCGGCGCCTTGAAAGGCACTGTGTGAGCTAGTTGGAGAGAGTGCTGTGATTGATCGTCTTGCGAAGTTCGTGCGCGACACCCAGATTTGGCAATCGGTGTTTCGTCACGGCTATCCGGACAACGACCGCAACCAGTCGCTGATCATGTTCAGCAGCGTGTTGTTGCACCTGCATCCGGTAAAAATCCGCCGTAGCGCCCTGCGCTTCCGGTACACCATGTGCCTGGGAGGGTTGAGCGCGTTCATGTTCCTGCTGCTCACCTTCACCGGCATCTTCCTGATGTTTTACTACGTGCCCGACACCCGTCAGGCGTTCCAGAACATCAAGGACATCACCTCCAACGTGTTCATGGGCGGGCTGATGCGCGACCTGCACAAGTGGAGCGCCGAGGCAATGGTGTTCCTGGTGTGGATGCACATGTTCCGGGTATTCATGACCGGGTCCTACAAGGCCCCGCGTGAGTTCAACTGGGGCATCGGGGTGATTCTGCTCACCCTGACCCTGTTGCTGTCCTGGACCGGCTACCTGCTGCCGTGGGACCAGTTGGCCCTGTGGGCCATCACCGTGGGAACCAAAATGGCCGAGGCCACCCCGTTCTTCGGCTACGCCGGACCTTGGGGACAGCAGCTCGGCATGCGGGTGGACAACGACATCCGCTTTCTGTTGATTGGCGGAACCGTGGTGGGGCAAAGCGCCCTGTTGCGGTTCTATGTGCTGCACTGTGTTGCGCTGCCGGTGCTGATCACCCTTGGAATGGTGGTCCACTTCTGGCGCATCCGGAAGGACGGCTTCTCGGGTCCGCTGTAAGCGGCACCGGTTTTGTGAGTTGAGCGTTTAAGGAGCGATCCACCGTGTCAGAACGCAACACTACGGAGAATATTTATCCCCGTAACCCCAAGAAGTCCTACGCCCTCATGGAGTTGGTGAAGGGACAGGGGTTTCAGACCAAGAAGCAGCCGGAAGACACTGTCTTCGTCTGGCCGCATCTGCTGTATATCGAGCTGATCGCCGCTCTGGTATTCCTGGCCGGTCTGCTGTGGGTATGTACCTTCAAGCACGCGCCGCTGGAAGATATGGCGAGCGCGGACACCACCCCCAACCCGATGAAGGCGCCGTGGTACTTCCTGGGTCTCCAGGAGTTGCTGGTGTTCTTCGATCCGTGGCTGGCGGGCATGGTGCTGCCCTCCCTGATCGTCGTCGGAATGATCGCCATCCCCTACCTGGACATCAATCCAAAGGGTGTCGGGTATTGGGCGTGGAAGGAGCGGCCGTTTGCTATCTGGACCTTCCAGTTCGGATGGGTTCAGTGGTGGGTGTTCATCATCATCGGCGTGTTCTTCCGTGGCCTGGACTGGGCCTGGTACTGGCCGTGGGATGACTGGCACCAGCATAAGCCGTCTTCCGGCGCCACCCTGAACGACATGAACGTGATCCTGGAGGGGTGGGGCATGAGCGTGTCGGCGGCGAACATGTCGACCTATATCATGACCATCGGCTACTTTGCGGTGTTTATGGTCCTGCCGGCGATCCTGTGGCGCAAGTTTTCGCGCAACTTGGGGTTCGCACGCTACGTAACGGTATGGGGCCTGATGGCGTTGTTGTGGATTTCACCCGTGAAGGTGTTTTTGCGCCTGGGCTTCAACATCAAGTATTTCCTGGTGACCCCCTGGTTCAAGGTATAACGCCCCGGCGTTATTGATCCCCAGACGGTTCCAGAAAGAGGGAGAGGCTGTCAGAGCCATGGACATCAAGAACGTATTGTTTGCCTTTGCCGGCGTGAGCATGGCGGTGCTGTTCGGGTACCACGCCTACCATAGCGCCAACCCGGAATGGCACGAGTACCAGCGCACTTACTACGAGATGCTGGCCGAAAAGATGAGCGACCCGAAGCTGGCCAGTGCGCCACTGAAGATCGATCAAGTGTGGCTGCCGACGGTGAACAACCGCGCGGATCGCTGCATGACCTGTCACAAGGGCATCGGGAACCCGCTGTTCAAGGACGCCCCCCAGCCGTACACCACCCACCCGAACTTCTTCGACGAGGAGAACAAGGGCACCGGATACATGGTGCAGCATCCGTTTGCCAAGTACGGCTGCACAGTGTGCCATGAAGGGGAGCCGCAGGCGTTGCAGGTGGAGAAAACCCATGGTGACGTGCACCACCTGGACCGGGAACTGCTGGTTGGATCGTTTGCCCAGTCGTCCTGCTCCAAATGCCACCAGAATCTGTACGCCAAAAAGGCCGAGTTCCCGGAGGCCGAAACCCTGATGGCCGGTGCCAAGCTGTTCAAGCGCAAGGGCTGTGGCGCCTGCCATACCGCCAAGCAGATGCGCACCAAGGGCACCGCTGGCCCGGAGTTGTCCGGATGGGGAAGCAAGACCGAATTGGCTTTCTATCTGGTGCACAACTTTGAGCATGTGGAAGGTCAGCACACCAAGCTTCAGTGGGAGTGGGAACACTTCATCGACCCGGCCAAGATCACCCCGGGAACCATCATGCCCAACTTCCGCCTGTCGGATGAGGAGGCCAACCAGTTGACCACGCTGGTGAGCTCCTTCAAGGACGACGCGAAGGAAGCGATCCCCATGAACTACCTGAGCAGTTACCCGGAGCCGGAAGCCGCTACGGCCAGCAAGTAACCGCCAGTCGATCAAAATGGCAACGGCCCCGTTCCGGACCGAGAAATCCGGGGCGGGGCCGTCCCCGTTTTTACCCCCCCGTCCGCGGGCGGCCAGTCCCGGAAAACGGCATTTTCGGGTAGACTGGAGCTTTTTCAACATTCGCCGCCAACCGGGGTGTCTCCCGCGTTCATAATGAACGGCGCGGGCCACCGGGCGGCCCATATGGGATTTGGCATGACTCCGATCGGTATTGACCTGGGAACCACCAACACCGTGGCCGCGTGGGTGGATGCCGGAGGCGAACCGCGTGTGCTCTACGGTAGCGACGGCAACGCGTTGATTCCCTCGACGATCTACTTCGAAACCCCGAATGTAGTGCAGATCGGTCAGGACCCATTCCAGAATCCAGGCATGCGTTCCGAAAACCTCGCTATCCAGAGCAAGCGGTGGATGGGACGCCCGCGCAGTTTTCTGTTTCATGGCAGGGAGTACTCAGCGGTGGAGCTTGGCTCCCTGATCCTGCGCAAGGTGATCAAGCGCGCCGAGGAGCGCCTTGGCGATCAGGTGGGACCTGTGACCATCGCGGTACCCGCCCACTTCGACGTGGCCCAGCGGGCGGCGGTGCATCAGGTGGCGGAACTGGCCGGTGTCAAACTGCACGCCATTGTGAGCGAGCCGGTGGCCGCCACCCTGGCCTACGGCATGCCCCACGCGGGCAGCCTGTACAAGGGCCTTGGGGACGGGGAGCCGACCATGGTCATCGATCTTGGCGGCGCCACCCTGGATCTGTCGGTGGTCACCTGCACCGCCGACATCATCGATGTCCCCGTGGTGGCCGGAGACGCCCACCTGGGGGGCATGGATTTCGACCGGGTTCTGTACTATCACCTGTGTCACCACATTTTGGACGAAACCGGCATTGACCCGGCGGACCTGCCGGAGTTCCGCTTCCGCCTGCTGGATCTGTCCCGATGGGCCAAGGAGACCCTGACCTACAACACCGACGTGACCATGAGCATTCCCGATACCTGGCTGGAGGGGCGGGAATGCACCTCTCTGGAGCTGACCCGGGAGGGCGCCGAGGCCCTGTGGGAGGGGCTTCTGGACCGGGCCGACCGGTTGCTGGAGGGGGTGTTGGATGATGCCCGTGAGCGGGGCATCCGCATTTCGCGGGTGGTGTTTTCAGGAGGCGCAAGCGCCATCCCCTCTTTCCGCGCACGCATGATGGAGCGTTTGGGGCCGGTTGTGGCCCAGAGCGACCCGTTGATGGGGTCAGACGAGGCGGTGGCGGTGGGTGCCGCCCTGTATGGCCAGATGACCATTCCCGGAAAGCAGTCCGAGCCGGTCAAATTCCCCACCCTGCACGAGCACCTTCCTTACGATCTGGGGGTGGCCGATGACGTGGGGCATCTGGTGGTGGTGGTGGCTCGCGGGTCCGCCCTGCCCGCTGACGGAGAGCATGTGTTCACCACGGTGGAGGACGAACAGTCCCAGGTGGTATTTCGCATCGTGCGCCGGGACGCGGATGGCGCCGTTACCCTGCTGGGGGAACTGCGCCTGGACGGGCTGCCGCGGGTGCCCCAGGGGGATCCTGACCTGCATGTGAAATTCGACGTGGACGCCCAGGGGGCCCTGTCCATCAGCGCCTGGGAGGGGGACCGCCAGCCGGTCAAGCTGCACGTGGCCTTCTCTGGTGACCTTACCGCGTTGCGTCCGGCCCGACGGGGAAAGAAGCTGATCGTCCTGTAGCGGGACGGTTGTGCGCCATCTCACGGCATGCCGGACACCACCCCCCATCCGCTCCGGGAGGGGCTGGCCCGGCCAGCGGCCTACGCGCACCCGGTGCGGGAGCCGGTGCGGGTGTTGGAGACGCATATTTCGCTGGTGTTTCTGACCGGCGAGTTCGCCTACAAAATCAAAAAGCCGGTGGACTTCGGGTTTCTCGATTACACTTCCCTGGCCGCCCGGCGCCACTGCTGCGAGGAGGAAGTGCGCCTCAACCGGAGGCTGGCGGCGGACCTGTACCTGGATGTGGTGCCGATCACCGGAACCCCGGCGGCCCCGATTGTGGCCGGGGATGGTGAGCCGATTGAGTATGCGGTGCGCATGCGCGAATTTCCACAGTCCGCGCAAATGGACCGGATGCTGGAGGCGGGCCTGGTGACTGCCGGCCATGTGGACCGGCTGGCGGACGTGTTGGCCGCCTTTCACCGGGAGGCGACACGGGCGCGACCGGAGGACGGCGTGGGTGGGGAGCCCCAGGTCCGGGCGGCGGTAATGGCCAATTTCGAACTGACCGGGCGATTCGTGCCGAAGTGGATTCCCTCCGATCGGTATGCGCGTCTCAAGGCGTGGAGCGAGGAGGCCCTGGAGCGTTTGGGGGGGTGCATCGAACAGCGCCTTGCGGATGGGTTTGTGCGGGAATGTCACGGGGATGCCCACTTGCAGAATGTGGTGCTGCTGGAGGACGAGCCGGTATTGTTCGATTGCATCGAATTCAACCGACTGTTCCGCTTCACTGACGTAATGGCCGAAGTGGCGTTCACGCGCATGGACCTGGACGCACGTGGACGTCCGGATCTGGGTGCGCGCTTAATCAACCGTTACCTGGAGGACACAGGTGACTACGCGGGGCTTGTCATGCTTCCGCTGTACCTGTCTTACCGGGCCTATGTGCGGGCCAAGGTGGCGGCCCTTTCGCCGAACGCGGCGGACCAGGTGGCAACCATCCGGGAGCGGGTGGCCCTGTCGGAACGATACACCCGTATGCGGCGTCCGTGGCTGGCCATCATGCACGGGGTGACTGGCACCGGAAAGACCCGTTACAGCACGGCTCTGGTGGAGACATTCGGGGCGATTCGAATCCGCTCGGACGCGGAACGAAAGCGGTTGGCCGGAATCGGGCGGAGCGCTCACCCCGAGGCGGTGGATGCCGGGTTGTATGGGCCGGAGCAGACCGCCGCCACCTATGACCGCCTCCATCATCTGGCCGGGCAGGCGTTGTCCGCCGGATTCCCGGTGGTACTGGATGCCACCTACCTCAAGCAGGCACAACGGGAGGCCGCCCGCCAGGTTGCGGAGACCCTTGGGGTGCCGTTTTTCATCCTTGCACTGCATGCGCCTCCGCGGGTGCTGGCGGCGCGAGTGACCGAGCGGCAGGCAGCGGGTCAAGACCTGTCGGATGCCACCACCCAGGTTCTGGACGCCCAGCTTCACTCGGTGCAGGACCTTTCCCCTGCGGAGCGGGAACGGGCGGTGCTGCTGGATACGGAGCGGGATGCACCGGAACGCCTGACCGCCGCACTGGGCGCGTTGCTGCCGGAAGAAGCCGGGGCGGAGGCCGCCGGATGAGCGGGCCGGTGGACGTGGCCGCATCACTGACCCTGTCCTCCCTAAAGGGGATCGGGGTGGCCGGCTATGCCCGGCTGGTCGAGCGCTTTGGCACCGCCGACGCAGTTCTGTCCGCGGGCGCCGAGCGGTTGTCCAGCGAGGGGGATGTCTCTCCCGCCCTGGCCCGGGTCATCGGCACCGCGCGCCCTTCCAGGGATGGGAAACGGTTGATGGACTGGGCCGCTGCCAGTGGCGTGCGCATGCTCCCGCTGGAACACCCGGAGTACCCGGCGCGTTTGCGGGAAATTGCCGATCCGCCGTCGTTGCTGTATGTAAAGGGGGACGGGTTGGCCCGGGCCGGACGCACCGTGGCGGTGGTCGGGTCGCGCTGGATGAGTTCCTACGGAAAACAGGTTACCGGCGATTTTTGTCGGGCATTTGTGGACGCCGGAATTACCGTGGTGTCGGGAATGGCGCTGGGGGTGGATGGGTATGCCCATCACACCACCCTGGAAGCGGAGGGGAACACGGTGGCGGTACTGGGTACCGGCCTTGATCTGGCGTACCCGCCGGAGCACCGGGATCTATTTTCCGCGCTGGTGGAAAAGGGGGCGGTTATCAGCGAGTACCCTCCGGGTACCCGCCCGGTGGGGCACAATTTCCCGCGCCGCAACCGTATTATCAGCGGCCTTTGCATGGGGGTGGTGGTGGTCGAGGCGCGGAAGAACAGCGGCTCGCTGATTACCGCGCGCCTGGCGGCGGAGCAAGGGCGCGAAGTCTATGCGGTGCCGGGCAATGTGGGGCAGCCAGGTGCCTACGGCACCAACCGGCTGATTCAGGAAGGGGCCTCGCTGGTGACCGGGCCGCTTGACGTGATCGGCGACCTGCTTCCCCAACTGGCGGGTGAAGCGGGCGGACGGGCTGCCTGTGCGGAGAAGGCATTCTTGGCCGGACTGCCGGAGATTCAGCGGCGCATACTGGGTCATCTGGACTCGGTGCCGGTGCCGGTGGACGATCTGGCGGAGCGCGTGGGGGCGCCGGTTGCGGCGTTGCTGACGGAACTGCTGACCTTGGAATTGACCGGCTTGGTGGAAAAATTGCCTGGTAACCGGTATATTCGCCATCCCTCATCCGGATAATCGGTGGGACAATGGCTTTTTGGGCAGGCAATGCTTGCCCATTGGTCGCGGTTGGTTTAAGAAGTAGGGCATGGCCAAATCACTGCTAATCGTCGAGTCGCCGTCCAAGGCGCGTACCATCCAGAAGTACCTGGGCAAGGACTGGGTGGTGAAGTCAAGCGTTGGGCACGTGAAGGATCTGCCCAAGGACGAGATCGGCATCGATCTGGAGAACGGCTTCACCCCGCACTACATTCCCATCCACGGAAAAGGCAAGGTGCTGGCGGAAATCCGCAGCGCCGCCAAGACCGCCGAACACGTCTATCTGGCCACCGACCCTGATCGCGAAGGAGAGGCGATTGCGTGGCATATTGCCGACGAGATCAAGGACAAGAGCAAGCTGTTCCGGGTGCGCTTCAACGAGATCACCAAAAAAGCTATTCTCAAGGGGATCGCGGAGCCAACCCGTATTGACGACGACATGGTCAACGCCCAGCAGGCACGACGGGTGCTGGACCGGATCGTGGGCTACCGGCTGAGCCCCTTGTTGTGGGAAAAGGTGAAGCGCGGCCTGTCCGCCGGGCGGGTGCAGAGCGTGGCGGTGCGGCTGGTGGCCGAGCGGGAGGCCGAAATCCGTGCTTTCGTGCCGGAAGAGTCCTGGTCGGTGACCGCGGCCTTTGCGGGTCCGCCCCCCTTCGAAGCCAAACTGAGCAAGCTGGAGGGCAAGGCCGCCAGGCTGGCCCGCGAAAAAGAAACCATGGCGGTGGTGGGAGAGCTGGCTGGAACCCCCTACCGGGTGGAAACGATCACCCGCAAGGAGCGCAAAAAAAGCGCAGCGCCGCCGTTCATTACCAGCCAGTTGCAGCAGCAGGCTTCCAGCCGCCTTGGCTTCACCCCCAAGCGCACCATGGCCTTGGCCCAGCAACTGTATGAAGGTGTGGAACTGGGTTCCGAGGGGCCGGTCGGTCTGATCACCTATATGCGTACCGACTCCACGCGCATCTCCCCGGACGCGGTGGATGCCACCCGCGCCTTTATTGCCAGCGAATTCGGCGACGACTATCTGCCTGCCAAACCCAATGCGTTCAAGTCCAAGGCCTCGGCCCAGGATGCCCACGAGGCGATCCGTCCCACCGACGTGAACCGCACCCCCGGTCAGGTGATCGGCGCACTCACCCGCGAGCAGTACCGGCTCTATAAATTGATCTGGGAGCGCTTTGTGGCCTGTCAGATGACTCCGGCGCGGTTTGACGACACCGCAGTGGACCTGGCCTGTGGCCGCGCCACCTTCCGCGCCACCGGTTCGGTGCTCAAATTCCCCGGCTGGCGCCGCGCCTATGGGGAAGAGGTGCCCGAGGAGCAACCGGCCACCAAGGCGGACGAGGACGCGGAAGCGGCGGTGCGGTCCGGGCTTCTTCCCGTGCTGGAGGAAGGCCAGGAGTTGCAGGCCACGGCGCTCACCCCGAAGCAGCATTTCACCCAGCCACCACCCCGGTTCAACGAGGCCAGCCTGATCAAGGAACTGGAAGAGCGCGGAATCGGGCGCCCTTCCACCTACGCCGCCATCATCACCACGGTTCAGGATCGTAAATACGTCGAGAAAAGGGAGTCACGCCTGCATCCAACCGATCTGGGGGTGCTGGTCAACGACCTGCTGGTGGAACACTTCCCGAATATCGTTAGTCCCGAATTCACCGCCCGCATGGAAGCGGATCTGGACGAGGTGGAGCACGGGAACAAGAACTGGAAGACTTCGGTCCAGGATTTCTATGATCCGTTTACCAGGGACCTGGAAGCCGCCCGGGAACAGATGCGGAACATCAAGCGCGAAACGGTTCCCACCGACATTGACTGTGAAAAATGCGGACAGAAGATGGTCATCCGCTGGGGCAAACACGGGCGCTTTCTGGCCTGCTCCACCTATCCGGACTGCAAGAGCACTCAGGAGTTCCGGGAGACGGAGGACGGTACCATCGAGATCGTGCGGGACGAGGTGTCGGATACCCCGTGTCCCGAATGCAACAAGCCGATGGCGATCAAAACCGGCCGCTTCGGGCGCTTTCTGGCCTGTACCGGGTATCCGGATTGCCGTACCACGCGCCCCATTCCCACTGGTGTTCCCTGCCCGCGCGAAGGGTGTGGCGGCGATCTGGTGGAAAAGCAGAGCCGCAAGGGCAAGGTGTTCTTCTCGTGCAGCAACTACCCGAAATGTGATTTTGCCTCCTGGGACAAGCCGGTGGGTGAGCCGTGCCCCGACTGCGACAGTCCCTATCTGGTGGTAAAAAAGAGTGGGGTGGGGTGCCCGGTGAAAGGGTGCGGCTTTACCAAGAAAGCCGCCTAGGTGTCCGACCTTACCGTGATCGGCGGGGGGCTGGCTGGCTCTGAGGCCGCTTGGCAGGCCGCCCGCGCGGGACTTTCCGTAACCCTGTTCGAAATGCGTCCGGTGCGTTCCACCGAGGCGCACCAGACCGATGGCCTGGCGGAGCTGGTCTGTTCGAATTCCCTGAAAACCGATCAGCCCGATACCCCGGCTGGCCAGCTCAAGGCCGAGTTGCGGGCGCTGGATTCCCTGATCCTGCAAGCCGCCGACGCGGCCCGGGTTCCGGCGGGAAGCGCCTTGGCGGTGGACCGGGAGCGATTTTCCCGGGCCGTTACCGAAGCCATTGAACACCATCCAAATATTCGGGTGGTGCGCGAGGAAGTGACCGAACTGCCGAAACCTCCGGCGATCATCGCCACCGGCCCCCTGACCGCACCCGCCCTGTCGGAGGCCCTGAAAGGGGCGACCGGGGAGACCGACCTCTATTTTTACGACGCCATCAGTCCCATTGTGGCGGCGGACTCGGTAAACATGTCGGTGGCGTTTCGTGCCTCGCGATGGGATCGGGGGGAGGACGCCGAAGGGGATTATCTGAATTGCCCGATGACCGATGGGGAGTACCACGCCTTTGTCGCCGCCTTGTTGGCGGCGCGTACGGTGGAGGCGGCCTCCTTCGAGGAAAAGGCGATCTACTTCGAGGGGTGCATGCCGATCGAAGTCATCGCCGCACGGGGTCCGGAAACTCTGGCCCATGGGCCCATGAAACCGGTGGGACTGACCGACCCCAGAACCGGCCGCTGGCCCTATGCGGCAGTGCAATTGCGTCAGGAAGACCTGGGGCGAAATTACTATAATCTGGTGGGCTTTCAGACCAAGCTGGCCTATCCGGAGCAGGAACGGGTGTTTCGCATGATCCCGGGTCTCGAGGATGCGGAGTTCTTCCGGCTCGGGGCGGTGCACCGCAATACCTATGTGAATGCGCCCCGCTGTCTGGGACCCGGGTTGATGCTTAAGGAGCGCCCCGGGGTGTGGCTGGCAGGTCAGGTGACCGGCGTGGAAGGCTATTTGGAGAGCACCGCCATGGGCATGGTGGCGGGCCGTAACGCCGCGCGGCATCTGCATGGGGAAGGGCCGTTGTCGCCGCCGGAGAGTAGCGCCATCGGCGCCCTGTTGCGCTACCTGTCCCACGGTGACCCGGAGCGGTATCAGCCGATGAACGTCAATTTTGGTCTGTTTCCGCCTCCGGCGGTGCGGGCGCGCAAGCGTGCCGACCGGCGACGGGCGGTGATCGAGCGGGCACGGGAGGAGTTTGCCGCATGGCGGAGCAGCTTTCCACAGCCATAGACGGGTATCTGGCGCGGCTCACCGGGCGCGGCATGTCTCCCCACACCATCGACGGCTACCGACGCGACCTGGTCCAGTTTTCCGCCTTTATGCAACGGGCCGAAGGGGTCTCCCCCGCCCCGGCCCAGGTCACCCCGGCCATGGTGCGCGGTTTTGTGGCCGATCTTACCCGCAAGGGGCTGGCTGCGGCGTCCGTGGGGCGCAAACTGGCCGCGTTGCGGGGCCTGTTCCGCGACCTGCGCGCGCGGGGGGAGGTGCATGCGGATCCGTGTGGCCGGGTGCAGGGGCCCAAAAAGCCCCAACGCCTGCCGCGTCTGCCCGGACGAGACGATCTGGAACGGCTGCTGGCGGTATCCGACGGGGATGACCGGCGGGCCGCCCGGGACCGGGCGATTTTGGAAACCCTCTATGGGGCCGGTATTCGCGCCGCCGAACTGGTGGGGCTGGACAAGCAGGATCTGCGTCTGACCGAAGGATTGATCCGGGTGCTGGGCAAGGGCCGCAAGGAGCGTATCGTGCCGGTGGGGAGCGCCGCCTGCACGGCGCTGGCGGCCTATCTTCCCTTGTGGAGCGCATGGCGTGCCCGGGGGGGCAGGGAGCCGGACCGGGCCCCCCTGTTTCTGAATCGGGACGGCGACCGTCTGACCACCCGCGGGCTGGCGTGGATTCTGGCGCGGCGGCTGGAGGGGGCGGGCATTGTCACCCCCACCACCCCTCATGGTCTGCGCCACGCCTTTGCCACCCATCTGCTGGACAACGGCGCGGATCTACGGGCAATTCAGGAACTGCTCGGCCATGCCGGACTGTCCACCACCCAGCGCTACACTCACGTATCCACCGCGCAACTGACAGCCGCCTATGAGGCCGCCCACCCACGCGCGCGGCGGGGCGGGCGCGCCACGTCAAGGAGCAAGCCATGAATGACCGGGCCCCCGTGTTTCACGCCACCACCGTGCTGGCCCTGCGCCATAACGGTGTTACCGCCATTGCCGGGGATGGTCAGGTGACCTTGGGCGAAACGGTGATGAAAGGGCGCGCGGTCAAGGTCCGCAAGCTGTATGACGGAAAGGTTGTGGCCGGATTCGCCGGAGCGGCGGCGGACGCGTTCACGCTGTTCGAGCGCTTTGAGGGCAAACTGGAGGAATACCGGGGCAACCTGGTGCGGGGGGCGGTGGAACTGGCCAAGGACTGGCGCAGCGACAAGGTGCTGCGGCGGCTGGAGGCCCTGCTGGCGGTGGGGGACCGGGAACACGTGCTGCTGGTGTCCGGTACCGGCGACGTGATCGAGCCGGATGACGGCATCGTGGCCATCGGTTCCGGGGGTGCCTATGCACTGGCCGCGGCCCGGGCGCTGGTGGCGCATTCCGATCTGGATGCGGGCGGCATCGCGGCCCGGGCGCTTACCATTGCCGGGGAAATCTGTATCTATACCAACACCCAGGTGAGCGTGGAGACGCTGGACGCGGCGGACGGCTGAATTCTTTCGCGCCGGAGTTCGGGGAAAGGGGGGTCAGCGGTCGGAGTTGCGGCGCAGACGCTCGCGCAGCACGGTGCGTGCGCGCACGGTGCGCAGGCTGCTGGTTTGCATCCAGCGGATCATCAGATAGAACACCGCGACCGTGGTCACCGTGAGGGCGCCCAGCGCCTGTCCGTTCCCGGCCAGGAGGACCGCCTGTACGCACAGCAGCAGGGCCACCCCCCACAGGGTGTGGACCGCTCCAGCGTGGGAAAACCCGATTCGTACCAACCGGTGATGGACGTGGGAGCGATCGGGAGCCATGGGGCTCTTGCCCTGCAACAGACGGCGCAGGATGGCCCATACGGTGTCGAACACCGGCAGTGCCAGCAGACTCACCGGGACCCAGGTGGAAATGCTGTGCGGCTGGACGAATACGACCTTAATGGTCACGTAGGCCATGGCCAGGCCCAGCAGCATGCTCCCGGTGTCGCCCATGAACACGGTGGCCGGGTGCCGGTTGAACCACAGGAAACCCAGAATCGCCCCCAGGAATATGGCGCACGTAACCGCCAGGAACGTCGCCCCAATGGACACGGCAAGCACCAGTACGGAGCCGAATACGATGCTGGCGATGCCACCCGCGAGTCCGTCCAACCCGTCGATCAGATTTACCGCGTTGATTACCGCGACCACGCACAGGATGGTGAAAATGTTGGAAAACCACTCCGGGAGGTGCAAGACGTCGACCCCGGGGACGTCCAGATACATTACTTTAACGCCGCCAAACACGACCAGCATCCACGCGGCCAGTGCCTGAAACGGCGCTTTGGTCGATGCGCTCAGTCCGCGGGCGTCGTCCACGATGCCAAGGACCGCCAGGATGGTCAGTCCACAAAACAGACCCTGAGTTTCCCGGGTAAGCGGCAGCATCAGAATGAGCGGAAAAAGGGTGGCCAGGAAAATGGCAATGCCCCCGGTGCGCGGAATCGGCTCCCGGTGCATTTTGCGGTGATGAGGCGTGTCCAGAAACCCGCTGCGCTTTCCAAGCTCACGCACCGCGGGCGTCAGCATCAGCGATATAAATGTGGCAATCCCCATGCCCACCAGTATGTCCGTCATACATCTCTCCAGATGTCTGATGCGCGGACCGGGAATTTAGTATGCCCGAAACCCTCTTCATGATCGTCAAACGGGAGGGACTTTACCATGGCTCCCCGACTCATGCACGCGCTGTGTAGATTCAATGCTTTGCTCTTCCCTTCCGGGGACGGCGTTGGATGCCGCATGGACCCGTGTTTCCGTGTGTTACGGAGGGCCTTTCCCCCGGGATTCAGGTGCCAAACCGGGCCGCGCCTCCATGCGGTGACCGGTGTGGCCATAGTTCCAAGTCCTCGTATCGGACGTCGTTTTCCCGGGCATTAGTTCATCGGGGGAATTTTTTGGTTTCACGTGCCCGGCCCCGGAAGGCAGGTCTTTGCCGGAAGATGTCGTTCAGAACACCCTGTGCGGCAGCGTCGGCCCCTGGAAACGGGGCTGGCGGCATCCATGGCGGCGATGGGAGGCCGGAGGGGAGATCCGGTGGACGAAACGCGCCAACGGGGGCGGTTTCGGGTGGGTTATTCGGTATACGCCGGTTTGCGTTCGATCAGGTGCCGGCCCATCACCAACAGGTCCATGTTGGTACGCAGGAAGCAATCCAGGGCCTCCTGGGGACGGCACACCACCGGCTCGTTTTCGTTGAACGAGGTGTTGAGCAGGATAGGCACCCCGGTGCGATCCCGGAACGCGCGGATCAACCGATGGAAAAGCGCGTTGCCCTCGGGGGTGACGGTGTGCAGGCGCCCGGTGCCGTCCACGTGGGTGACCGCCGGAATTTCCTTATGCTTTTCCTCGCGGATTCCGTACACATGGGTCATGAACGGTACGTCGTCATCCACCTCGAACCACTCGGCCACCGCCTCCCGTAAAATGGAGGGTGCAAACGGCCGGAACGATTCCCGCCGTTTGATTTTCGCATTGAGGATATCCTTCATGTCCTCCCGCCGTGGGTCGGCGAGGATGCAGCGATTACCGAGGGTGCGCGGCCCCCATTCCATGCGTCCCTGAAACCATCCGACCACCTTTCCGACGGCCAGGTGGTCGGCGACCTGGTTGCACAGTTCGTCGTCGCTTCCGGCGCTGCGCACGGCACAGTCGCGGGCTCGCAGGCGGTCCCAGTAATCCTTGATGATCAGACCGATCTCGCGGTCGGTGAACGACGGGCCCAGCGCGGCCGTATTCAACGGGCTGCGAGGGGCGTCCGGCTCCGACAAATGCCAGGCGGCCAGGGCGGCCCCGATGGCGCCTCCCGCGTCGCCGGGGGAGGCCTGAATGTACAGCTTGCGGAATGGCGTGTGGGCGTAGATTTTGCCATTGGCCACCGAGTTCATGGCGCAGCCCCCGGCCAGCACCAGTTGGTCGCTCCCGTAGCGCCGGTGAACCTTGTTCAGCAGGGCGAAAAACGCCTCCTCATACATGGCCTGAATCGACCGCGCAATATCCGTATGGCGGGGGGTAATCGGGGCCCCCTGAACCCGGGCCGGACCCAGCAGGTCCTCCAGTTCGGTACTCCACAGCGTGGCCACGCGGGGTTCGGTATTTTCCCACTCATAGGGAACCCTTGCACGGTGGTGGCGGAAATACTTCAGTTGCAGTTCGTAGCTTCCATCGTCCCGGATATGCACGATGCGGCGCATCTCGTCCAGATAGGTCGGCTCCCCGTAGGGGGCGAGTCCCATCACCTTGTATTCGTCCCCGTAATCGGGAAACCCCAGGTACTGGGTCAGCGCCTGATAGAAAACGCCGAGGGAGTGGGGAAAGGATATCCGCCCCTCGACTCCGATCCGGGTGCCCTCTCCCAACCCCCAGGCGCCACTGGAGAAATCCCCGAACCCATCCAGTGACAGCGCCGCCGCGCGTTCGAAGGGCGAAACGAAAAAGGCGGATGCCAGGTGGGACAGATGGTGCTCCACCGGCTGAACGATGCCCTGGAAGGTTCCTTCCGGGAACGCCCGCTCCAAGGCGGATTCCACACTGGCGCGCCGTTCCCGGTTTCTGAGCCGGTCCAGGATCATGGCCGGGGTGGCGCTTCCGCCAATGGCGAATTTCACCTTGCTTCCGAGACTGGCCTTGGGGTCGCTGTTGACGGCCACGCAGTCCACGTCGTCCAGGTGAATGCCCCCCTCCGCCAGACAATAGCGAATGGCTTCGATGGGGAACCCGGCCCAGTGCTTGATGCGGCGGAACCGCTCCTCCTCCGCTGCGGCGATCACCCGGCCGTTGGAGATCAGGGCTGCGGCGGCATCCGCATGGTAAGCGTTCAGGCCCAGTACGATCATGTGCCGGTTCCGGGTGTCGGTGCGTGTTGGTAAAATGCTGTCATGGGTGTGGCGCTACGCTCGGGTAGGTGGTGGTGTAATGTCCGGCCTTGGTCGGCCCGGGCCATTTTCGCCCGTTCCGCCTCCGCTTGTCCAACCAGGTCCGTGGCGATGGGGCCACCGAATCCCTCCCGTGTTCCAAAAAATTCAGCCCGGCGCGGCCAATTGCAACCGGAACATCACCAGATGTTCCCAATGCGGGTCAGCGCCGGTGCATCGGGTGCCGGTCCCCAGAGCCACCTCCCACCAGGCTCCGGGAGCCACCGCACGGCGCCAGTTGGCCTGCACCTGCCGATATCCGGTGGCGGGTGAAGACGTGCTGGTCCCTATGCGCATGGACAGGTTCAGGTCATTGCGTGTACCGAAGCGCCGCCAGGCCAGGGTGGACCGCCGGCCCTTCGGCCCGATGGGGTCGCCGATGATGCGCCCCCGGAAGGTATACCCGGAAGAATAGAGGCTGTGCCGGTACCAAACGCCGCTTGGGGGGGCGTCGTAAAAGACGTCGGTTGCGGCCAGTTCGGCGTGCAGGGAGTGGTTTGCCTCCGGCCCCAGTCCCGCCAGCAGCAGTCCGCCGCGAATCGCCGGTTTGGTGGGCCAGGCGTTGGACTCATCCTCTCCCGCGTACTCCGTATACAGGCGAACCCCCCGGTGGCCACCGGCGGGGAGGATAAGCGCAACGTCGAATCCGGCAATGGAATTGCTGGTATCGACGCCCGCCCGTTGATTGCTCCCGGTGATGATGCGCCATACATCGGAGCCGGACAGGGAGTGCCCGCGTCCGCCCGCCATCACCGTGCGGGACAGGCCGATGGCAAGCCGGTGGCCGGGAGCCCAGTCCAGGCGCAGTCCGGCCAGCACCGGGTGGGGGATGGCGCGGTTCCCCTCCAGACGGGCGAAAAACAGGTCGAACCCGCCGCGGCCCAGCCAGGAGGCCTTTCCGGAAAAACGGTGGAGTTCGTCGCTCCGCACCCGCAGGGCCGGTAACGGCGCCGCGTTGGTGGACAGCAAAAACCCGCCGTCCGGCCCCGGCCCCCATACGATCGGCTGGTGCCCGGCAGCCAGCCACAGGGGACCCGCGTTGGCCGCCAGATACCCCTCCTGAAGCAGCGGATGCCCCCCTTCCCCATGCCCCAGCATGCGGTGCGGGGCGACCACGGCGGTGAGGCGGTTTCCGGTCTGTTCCAGGCGGGCCCCCACCTCCGCGCCCCATCGCTCCGCAAACGCCCGGCCACCAGTCGCGGGAAAAGGGCCACCCCCGTTGGCGGGGAGCGGCGGGGGGGGGTAGGCGAATGGTCCCCCCTCGGTAAACGCGCCGATCAGGGACATTTCCAGGTAGCGACGTCCGGGGCGGTGCAGACGGGCTTCGCCGCGCAGTCGGTCGATTTGCGTCCGGTCCGCCGGGGTGGACGGGGTGGCCGCCTCCAGCATCCGCTCCAGATGGGCCCATGTGAGCGGGCGGGTAGCCGTTGCGGGCAGCAGGCCGCGGGCCGCCCATGCGGCCAGTTGCTGGTGGGCCGGGTGCTCCACCGGCAGCAGCGGGCTGGCATGGGCGGTGCCGGACAGCAGGGCACACGCCAGCACCCAGGGGGCGAGGGCGTGCCGAAAGACGCCGGTTGCATGGAGGGTTGGGGCGTGCATGGGCGGGTGCATTATAGCCCCGCCCATGCAGCCGGTTAGTGCAGTGACGTCACGCGGCGGCCAGGCAGGTGTCCACGGCGGACAGCAGGTCGTCGCGGGAGAAGGGCTTGGCCAGGGTCTGGCGGGCGCCCAGTTGGCTGCTCATGTTCAGGTAATCGGTGGGTCCCAGCCGTCCGCCGCCGGAAATCGCCACGATGGGGGTATCGGGAAATTCCTTCTTCAGATCCATGATGGTTTCGATGCCCTCTTTTTCGGGCATCACGATGTCGGTAATCACCAGATCGAAGGGGGTCTTCCGTTGCAATTCGAGGCCGTTGCTGCCGTTTTCGGCTTCCGTCACGTCATGCCCCGCGCCGGTCAGGATTTTTCGAACCGCGTAACGGGCCAGTTCCTCGTCGTCAATGATCAGTATGCGTGCCATGAGGGTGGCTTTCCTTTTTTTGAGTTTGCCGTGCGTCGGCGGTTGTGGCCGCAGCGCGCGGCAGGCGGATGCGAATCGACGCTCCGCCGTTATTTTCGGCAATGGTGATGATGCCGCCATGCCGGGTAACGATGCCGTGGGCCATGGCCAGACCGAGGCCGGTCCCCTTGCCCACGGGCTTGGTGGTGAAGAACGGGTCGAATACCCGCTCGCGGATTTTTTCCGGGATCCCCGGGCCGGTATCAGTTATCGAGATGTTCACCGATCCATCCGCAAAGCCGTTGTCATCCGGGTCGCCGTGGGTGACCGACACGACGATGTCGCCCGGCTGGTCCGCCAGCGCGTCCACGGAATTGGAAACGAGGTTCATCACCACGCTTTCCAACTGTCCGGCGTCGGCCAGGGTGATGCCCGCGTCCCGGTCAATGTTGGCGTAGATCCGGATGCTGGAGGGGGTGGTGCGGCGGATCAATTCCAGGGTGTCCGAAATCAGGGCGGGCAGGTCGATCATTTCCATGCGCGGCTCGTCATAGCGGCTGAAGGTGAGGATCCGGTTGGTGAGGTCGGCGGCCCGTTTGCTGGCCTGCATCACCCGGTCCAGGTTTTGCCAGGATTCGTCCTCGGGCTCCAGTTCATCACGGGTAATCTGGCTCAGGGTGCCGATGGGCAACAGCAGATTGTTGAGGCTGTGGGCGATGCCCCCGGCCAGGTTGCCCAGCGCCTGCATGCGCTGGGCACTGCGCAGTTCGGCCTCGGCCCGCCTGCGCTCGGTCACGTCCCGGAAGGTGACCACCGCACCGGAAACCGCGCTGTCATCAAGAATGGGGGTCACCGTGTATTCCACCGGAAAGGAGGTGCCGTCCTTGCGCCAGAATACCTCATCCGTCACATGACACGTGGTGCCCTCGCGAATGCTCCTGAAGATGGGGCAGTCGGCGCGATCGTAAGGACTGCCGTCCGCATGGGAATGATGAATGGTGTCGTGCTGGGACCTGCCGGCCAGTTCCTCCACTGTCCATCCTGTGAGGTGCGCGGCAGCCGGGTTGGCGAAGGTGGTGATGCCATCCGGGTTCAGCCCGTAGATGCCCTCGGCAACGGTGGACAGGATCAGGTCGGTTTGCCGGTGCAGGGCGTGCAGGGCCTCCTCAGCCGCTCTCCGATCGGTAATGTCCAGGCCCGAACTGAGGGTGCCGATAAGGACCCCGTCGTCATCAAGCAGCTCTGTGTTTTGCCAGGCGATGGTGTGCCGGGGGCCGCCGGGTATGCCGATTTCATTTTCAAATGACACGGGAACCACTGAATTTCCATTCATGGCATCAACAAAAAAGGCGCGCACCGCATCGGCGGATTCAGGTGGCAGGGCCGTGTCGAACCAGTCTTCGCCCAACAAATCTTCCTCGGCCCTTCCCAGTAGTTCACACCCCTTGCGGTTGATCAGGGTGATACGGCCTTCCGTGTCGAGTGCCACGAAAATGGTGCCAGCCAGGGCCAGATAGTTTTCCACTCGGCTTTTTTCCCGTTCCAAATCGCGGGTACGCTCCACCACGCGCTGCTCCAGCTCGGCATTCAGGCGGCGGATGGCATGTTCAGATTCGCGTTGCGCGGTAACGTCGTGCAGGGCGCAGATCACCCGGGCCGGTTCCCCCTCGTTTGCCGCCACCCGCTCTCCCACACTGTGCACGATTCGCTGCCGACCCGTGGGCTGTACGATGCGGTATTCCGTGTCGTGTGGCTTGCCGGTGCGGGCGGTGACGCGGGTGCACCGTTCCACCCGCTGGCGGTCCTCCGGGTGGACGGCCTGCATGAATGCGTCGTAGGTGGGGGCGTAGGTTTCCGTATCCTCCCCCAGGATACGAATAATTTCGGAGGAGAAGGCCACCTGTCCGCTATCAGGGCTCCACTCCCAGTGGCCCACGTGGGCCAGTTGCTGGGCCCGATCGAGTCCGGTGCGGCTCTCCTCCAATGCCTGTTCCACCATCTTCTGTTCGTGAATGTCCTGGAGAATGCCCACCAGCCGCAGGGGGAGTCCGGTGTGCGGATCGCACACCGCTTCGCCTGCCACGTGGGCCCAGCGCACCTCGCCGTCCGGTCGGCGGATGCGGTGCGGGTCCGAGAAGGTGCCGCCGGTTTCGATGGCTTGCTGAATCATGGCCCGGTGCCTGTCCCGATACTCCGGGAGGACGAGTTCACCTAAAATTTTCTCCAGTGGCACGTTGGATTCCTGCGGCGGCAGGCCGAGGATGCGCATGGTTTCGTCCGAACAGGCGGCGGATCCGGTTTCCAGGTCCAGCACCCAGTGGCCGATGCGGCCCACTTTCTGGGCCTGAAGCATGGTGGCCTGGCTGTCGCGGATAGCCTGTTCGGCGTGCACCCGTTCGGTGATGTCCAGGGCGGTACCCAGCATTTTGAGCGGGGCTCCGGTCGTCGGGTGATAGGTGGCCTCGCCTTGCTCCCGGACGTGGTGGATGCTGCCATCGCTGGCCATCACCCGATGCTCCACGCTGTAAGTGGTGTGGTTGGTGAGGGCGAATTCGATGGCCTGAATGACCTTTTCTTTGTCATCCGGATGCACGGAGGCGAGGAACAATTCGTAGCTGGGGGTAACCGCGCCCGGCTCGTAGCCGACGATGCGATAACACTGGTCGGACCAGAACAGGCCTCCAGTGGGGATGTCCCACACCCAGTGGCCCACGCCGGCGATGCGCTGGGCCTTGGCCAGTTCGGCGGTGGTCTCCTCCAACGCCTCCAGCACCTGCATGGTGTCGCTGATATCGAGGATGGTGCCGCTCATGCCGGTCACGGCGCCGGTCTCGGGGTGGCGGGTTCCTTCTCCCACGGCGTGCACATGACGTACCGACTGATCCGGCCACATGATGCGGAATTTCAGGTCGTAGGGGGCTCCCTGCTCCAGGGCTGCGCTCAGGGCCGAATCCAGCCGGTCCACGTCGTCCGGGTGGACGGTGTTGTGGAAACCGTCGAAGGTTGGCGCCCAGGACCCGGGACGGAGTCCGAAGATGTGGAAGGTTTCGTCCGACCAGGTGAGGATGCCGCTGTCCAGATCCCATTCCCAGTGGCCGAGGCGGGACATCTGATGGGCGCGGCGCAGTTTCCGCTCGCTGTCTTTCAGGTGTTTTTCCGCTTCCTTGCGGGCACTGATGTCGCGCAGGATGGCGGTGAAGTAGCGCACGCCTTTCACCTGGGTCTGGCCCAGGTTGATTTCCAGTGGAAAGCGGCTGCCGTCCCGGCGTTGTCCCTCCGCCTCGCGCGTGCTGCCTATCACCCGGGCCTCTCCGGTTTCCAGAAAGTGTTTCAATGCGGCCGTGTGCTGTACCGCCATTTCTTCCGGCATCAGCATGGTCACGTTCATGCCCGGCAGTTCTTCCGGAGCGTAGCCGAACAGGGTGGCGGTGGCGGGGTTGCACGAGCGAATGTGACCGTCCTCACTGGCGATCACCAGGGCGTCGCTCATGGTCTCGGCCACCGAGCGGTAGCGGGCCTCTTCCTCCACCAGCGCGGACTCGGTGGTGGATTGCCGGGCCACCAGCCGGCTGACCGCGCGCAGCACCATGATAGTGGTGGCTCCCGCGCCTCCCACCAACAGGAGCAGCAACGTCATCAACAGCCGATCCTGGCTCCGGGAAACGTCCGCCAGGCGCTGCTGGTCCGCCTGAAATTCGGTGGAGTGCAGGCGCTCCAACTGCCGCAGCCGGGTTTCCAGGGCGGCCACATGATCCCGGAACGGGGCGGAGGGGCCACCCTGCTCTATTTCCGCCCATGCTGCGTTCAGGGTCCGGGAGGCCTGTTCGATCCGCTCCAGGGTGCCGTCGAATGCGGGATTTGGGGAAGCCCGGTGCAAAGCCGTGAGTTGCGTCAGGTGTTCCTGCGTGTTGTACAGGAGAGCGCGGATTTCACGGCGTGCGGAGTCGGTATCGGGAGGCGTTTGCGGCGATCCCATGGTGCCAAGCGCCAGCCGGATTCCCATCAGGCGGCCCATAAGCTCTTCGGCGTGCACGGTGGAGCTCAGGTGGTAGGTGCGTATGGCCTCCTGTGCCGCGTGTTCCCGGTTGTCGTCCCACATCTCATAGGCGCCAACGGCCAGGTTGGACAGCAGGATGGTGGCGGCCAGCAGCAGGATCAGCCGGCGAATGCTGCCGGTCAGCCGTTGGATGGAGGGGATCATTCGAGTGCTCCCGCCGGGTGTGTCCGGGTTGATTGCTCCGTGTGGGAAATCATGTCGGCCAGGGCAGCAAAGTCCTCATTGCGGGCGGGCAGGAACACCTGTGCGGCCATTGGTTCCAACACCCGGCGGTGGGCGGACTGGGACGCGTCGAGCATCAGGAATGCGTCACGGGTGCGGTTGATGACTTCCGGCGGCAGGTCCGCGCGTATGGCCCACACGTAATCCGCATAGGGCGGTGTTTCCCACAATACGCGCATTGCTCCCTCCGGGATGCGGCCGTCGCGCCGCATCTGGTCGATAATCGTCGCGTTTGCGGCACCCACATCCGCCTGGCCGTTTGCCACCGTCAGCGCGGTGGCGTCGTGGGTGCCGGTGAAGGAAATGGTTCCGAAAAACGATTCCGGCGCAATTCCCTCCTGCTCCAGGAAATGGCGGGGCATGTAGTGGCCGGAGGTGGAAAGTTCCGCGCCGAAGGCCAATCGCTGCCCTTGCAGGTCACGCAGGGATTGGGCCGGGTGGCTGGCGCGCACCAGAAAATAGCTGGTAAAACGGGTGTCGCGAAGGCGCATGACCAGCGGTTTCAGGGTGGCCTGCTGGCTGGCCTTCACGTAAGTGACACCGCCCAGATACGCCAGATCAATGTCCCCGTGGGCAATTTTTTCCAGCAACTGATCGTAACTGTCGCAAGGGACGTACCGGAACGGGATGCCGACGGTTTTCGACAGGTGCTCGATCAGAGGCTTGTAGCGGGCTGTGAGCACCTGCGCGCTCTGGTCCGGCAATATTCCCACGCGCAACAACTCGGGTGCGGGCACACCCCGGCCTTCCGAGCGGCATCCGGCCAGAAACAACAGGATAACAAAAACGCGGAATCCCACCCCGCACTGAGCAGATCGGCCCAATGCACACCCTCCTGCCTGTGACGCACCCGCGCGGTGACGTTTGTCAGACTCCCTCCTGACCTTTATATCACGTTTCGAATAGATGACAAGTTAAGCAAATGTTTAGTGTGCTGTGACGGTATTCACCTGACAGTTGGCCACGGATAGAGGAAGTGGCCATACCGGCCCCTGGCGGGTTATAGAAGGCGTTGTCGAAGCGCTGACTGTAACCCGAGAAGGAGACCGGTATGACC
>JAOUMB010000115.1 GCA_029881725.1 Nitrospirota bacterium | reverse complement strand
CCTGCTTGCAACATTTAGGGCTTAACCGCTGACCAGACAGGGGGCACCCACCCTTATCACTCAAAGCAATTCCTTTCCGCCCCCTGTCTGGTTGGCGGTTGAGCCTTGTTGAACGGAGCCGGTTTTGCGAAGAGCTACTGCCTTTTTTCGGGGTTTGCACAGTTTCCAAGTTATTTTCCTGCCTTATCTATGGGTTTTCAATCACTTTGTTTTTTTCCATTCTTACCGGTAGCGGGCCGGCTTTCCAATAATTTTCAATTTTTACTGCCTGTTTTTGAACGGTGGTGCAGGGCATCGAAGGCTTTTTTGTGCTTTTCCCTTTCGGCCGGGGCAAGACCCCGGCATTCCGTCGCCGGCTTCGGGCCGGTACAGGGGTAGTTGTTTGGGGCCCCGGGGGCGCTTATTCATCTGCGGCTATCCACTGTGGCATCAGACCCGCTTGCCCCTTCGGGGGCGGTGCCCGTGGCTGCGGCGGCAGGATGCCGGTGCGCACCAGCCTGCCCTCTCCGCAGCAGGGGCAGGCCCTCGGGTCACGGCCACGCCACAGGCGCTCCAAAGCAATTTTCCGCAGTTCCCCACGGGTTGTTTCCACCGGCACGGGCCAGGGGGCCTCCCGTTGCCACAGGGCCTTCCGGCAGGCTTCCAATGCCTTGTTTTTCAGTGCATTGGACAGGATGCCGTAGTGGCGCATGCGGCGGAAGCCGGCCGGCAGCACGTGCAGGCACCAGCGCCGGAGGAACTCCATGCCGCCGAGCGCCATCTCCCTCGTTTCGCCGCCCGTGCGGTAGTCCTTGTACGAAAAGCGGACGCCCGTTTCTGCGTTCACCTCCAGCAGGCGGTGGTTGGAGATGGCGCTTTTGTGGGTGTAGCGGCCGAGGTACTCCAGCACCTGTTCCGGTCCGCCGAAGGGACGTTTGGCATAGACCACCCAGGGCTTTTCGCAGAGGGCTTTCCGCCAGGCCCGGCAAGGCCCCGGGCCGGCGAGGCAGGCTTCGCCGCCGGGCAGTGCCAGTGTGCCCGCCTCGAGCGCCGGGCGGAGTTTTTTCATAAAAATGGCCCGGAACACCCTGGACATGGCCTTGACGGGAAAGAGGAAGCGTTCGCCTGTCTTGCCGCTGCGCCGGGGTTTTGCCCAGTTGCCGCCCTTGTCCAGCCCGCCGCCGGGCACGATGCAGTGGACGTGGGGGTGGAGCATCAGGTTTTGGCCCCAGGTGTGCAGCACCATCGTGGCTCCTGTCCTTGCGCCGAGCCACTTCGGGTCGGCGGCGAAGGTGCGCAGCGTTTCCCAGGCGCTCTCGAACAGGGCATCGTAGCAGAAGCGGGGGTTGTGCCTGCACAGCCCGTTCAGCTCCGAAGGCAGGGTGAACACGACGTGGTAGTACGGCACGGGCAGCAGTTCGGCCTCCCGGGCCAGCACCCAGGCTTCCCGCTCCAGCCCCTGGCACTTGGGGCAGTGGCGGTTGCGGCAGGAGTTGTAGGAGAGCCGCACCACGCCACAGGTGCCGCAAGCCTCCACGTGCCCGCCGAGGGCGGCGGTGCGGCAGGCGGCCAGGCAGGTCAGCGCCTTTTTTTGCACGGCGCTCAGCGGAAACCGCTCCCGGAACCCCTCCCCGAACAGCCTTGCCACATCCGCCACTTCCCACTCCGGGCGGCTCACCTGCGGCACCGGCTTTTGCCCCGCAGCACGTCGAGCGGCGTGTCCACGTCCCGCAGGGGGATGGCGGCGTAGCGCAGGTAGAGCAGCGTGGTGGAGAGGTGCGCATGGCCCAGCAACTGTTGCAGCCGGGTGAGCGTGCCGCCGTTGTTGAGGTAGTGCACGGCGTAGGTGTGCCGGAGGGTGTGCGGGTGGACGGCCTTGCGGATGGGCGTGCGCCGGTGCGCTTCCCGCACCATGTACTGCACGGCCTTGACGGAGAGGGGGCCGCCCGCCTCGTTGCCCTCGAAGAGCCAGTCGGTGGGGCGCTCCTGTTCGTAATGCGCCTTGAGGGAATCCACCACGGCCGTGCCGTAGGGCACCACCCGGTGCTTGCCGCCCTTGCCGTAGCGAACGTACAGGATGCCGTTTCTTTTGTCAAAATCGCCCAGGCGAAGGTGGGCCACTTCCCGGGCACGCAGGCCGGTGTCGTACAGCAGGGCGAGTACGGCGGCCTGCTTGGGGTAGTGGCAGGCGGCGAGCAGGGCGCTTACCTCCGTCACCGTGAGGATGTCCCCGATGGCTTTGCTGCGACCGGGGTTGGGGATGTCCAGCCGGATTTTCCGGTCTTTATAGACCTCCCGGTACAGGTACAGGATGCCGAAAATGCGGGTGTTGAGGGCGGAGGGGGAGATTTGGCGGCGCTCCCGCCAGTCGTTCAGGTGGGCGATGACCTCCGTTTCGGTACACAGGTCGGGTGTCTTTCCGAGGCCTTCCATCAGGTCCCGCACGCCCCGGACGTAGGAGATGATGGTGCTTTTGGCGTACCCGGACAGTTCCATCCGGCTGCGCATTTGGGCGAGTACTTCGGCGTAGGCGGGTTGTGTGGTCGCAAAGACGCTCTTCGATGCGAAATCAATCAGTTTTTTTTGCCATTTTTGTATCGTTTTAAAGGTTATTGAATCCCCGAATCTATGGCTTTTTTCGGCTTCTTTTACTGGATTTTGCCCGTGGGTTTGGGGATTTTTGCCGTAGGCTTAGTTCAACAGCGGTTTTGCGTAATGGCGGGTGACGTGCTTCGAATGAACATTTGTGCTATATTTGGACTGTGCGCTTCGTATCAAGTTTTGTGGTGTAAATCCGCCACTACGCAAAGCCGCAAAACGTTAGCACCAATTAAAATAAAAAACAATGAAA
>JAOUMB010000067.1 GCA_029881725.1 Nitrospirota bacterium | reverse complement strand
TGCCGCCGAATGGTTTCGACGTGGTCTCCTGCTCATGTCTCGCTCCTTCTTGAGGGGGCATCATCATGCCCCAACTGAGCAGGAAATCCACTTATCCCAGTTGTTCAGATTTCCGGGGCCACCTCTCACCAACATCGCCAGTTTCGGCCATTCAGCACGGAACGGGGACCTCTCCCGGATATCTCGCATACCCAAAGGCATTGCCCGCGTCGAAGCCGGTAAAGCCGCCCGCCCCCTTGAAGCACGGATGACGATTGGAGCCGTGCCGATTCGGCGCGTTATTCTCTTTTGGGCATGGGTATCCTCTCCCCGTTGCATGCTGCGCACGTGTCTCCACTCCCGGTTCCCGAGGATTGGGATAGACAGTTTCGGGCGGATACGGCATCCTTGTGTGTCGGAGAGGGACATGCAGCATCGAACGGATTCGATAACCACCACCAGACTCACGACGCCCCTGCGTCCATGGCTGGCCATTCTGGCCGGGCTGGCGCTTGTTTGCGCCCTGCCCGCCTGCTCGGTCAAGCGCATCGCCGTGGGCTCCATCAGCAATGCCCTGTCCGGTGACCCCAGCGTCAGTTTCACCTCGGAAGAGGATCCGGAACTGGTCCGCGACGCCATGCCGTTCGGTCTTAAGACCTACGAAAGCCTGCTGGAAAACAACCCGGAGCACCGGGGGATGCTGCTGACCACGGCCCAGGCATTTGTGGTTTATGCCTACCTGTTGCAGGACGAGGCCGACCGGATGTCGGATGACGACATTGTGCAGGCCCGGGCTCAACGCCAACGGGCCAGCCGCCTGTACCTGCGTGGCCGCGACTACGCCCTGCGCGGCCTGGACGTGGAACACAAAGGGTTTTCCGACCTCCTGCGCAAGGACCGCAAGGGCGCCCTGGCCATGACCGGGGAGGACGACGTGCCGTACCTCTACTGGGCCGGGGCCGGGTGGGCCGGTGCGCTTGGAGCCAAAAAAGGCGATCTGCTGCTGCTGGTGGAAATGCCCATCGCCGGAGCCTTGGTACAGCGGGTAATCGAACTGGACGAAACGTTTGACGGCGGCGCGGCCCATGAATTCATGGTCTCCTGGGAGAGCGGTCGCCCCGGAGGCAGCATGGCGGTCGCCCGTGAGCATTACACCCGGGCGGTGGAACTGGGGAAGGGAAAGCGGGTGGGGATTCACCTCACCCTGGCCGAATCGGTCTCGGTTCCAGAGCAGAATCTGGACGAATTCAAGCGCCTTGTGGATCAGGTGCTGTCCTTCGACCTGAATTCGGAGCCGGAGCAGCGGCTGGCCAACACCTTGGCCCAACGGCGGGCCAAATGGCTGAGCGGACGTCTGGGAGAGCTGTTCCTGGATGCGGAATAGCGGAGTAGGAGTTTTTTGTCGATGAGAGCCTTTGCGGTGCTGCTGCTGACGGCGGGGATGGTGCTGTCCACCGTCTCCCCCGGCTGGAGCCTGACTATCAAGCTGAGCACGCTGGCCCCGGAAGGGTCGCCGTGGCACCAGATCATCCGCGACATGGCGGATGAATGGGAGGAAATTTCCGAGGGCCGGGTGAAGATCCGCATCTATGCCGGTGGCGTGGCTGGAGACGAGCACGACATGGTGCGCAAGATGCGGGTCGGTCAGTTGCAGGCGGCGGTGATCTCCGGAGAGGGCATGTCGGGGGTGGTGCCGGACGTGCAGGTCCTGCAACTTCCGATGCTGCTTCAGTCCAACGCGGAACTCGACTACGTGCGCGACCGCATTGCCCCGCAACTGGAGGCCGCCTTCGAGGCCAAGGGGTTCAAGATTCTCAACTGGGGCGATGCCGGCTGGGTGCGTCTGTTCGCCGACCACCAGGTAACCGACTCCAGCCAGCGCGGCGACCTGAAACTGTTCAGTTGGAACGGCGATCCGGCGTTCATCGACGCCTGGAAGTCGGCCGGGTTCCAGCCGGTGCCCATGCAGGCCACCGAGTTGCACCCGGCCCTGTCCAGCGGGCTGGTCAACTCCTTCATCACCACCCCGCTGGCGGCCTTGTCGTTCCAGTGGTTCGGCCAGGCAAAACACATGCTCGACATCCGCTGGCTGCCGCTGGTGGGCTCCACGGTGATCCATTCCCGCGCCTGGGACAAGATTCCCGATGACCTGAAGCCCAAACTGGCGGAGTCCGCCCGCAGGTCGGGAGACCGCCTGCGCCGGGAAACCCGCGAACTGGATGACAAGGCCATCTCGGTAATGCAGGAATACGGGCTGCAGGTGCACTCCGTGACCGATGTGCAGCGCAGGCAGTGGGAGGGAGTGGCGCGGGATGCCCGTCCGCTGCTGGTGGGGCCGATTGTGCCGCCCGGCATCGCCGCCGAGGCCACGAAACTGCGCGACGAATTCCGCGCCAGCCAGAAATAGGCGCCTAACCACCCGCCGTGAATACTCCAGCCGACCCAATGGGGCCGCCGCTCGGTGCGGCACCCGCCTCGCCCGTAATGCGCTGGCTGCTCCACGCGGAGAATGCCATCAGTGTCACGGCACTGGTGGCCATGGCCGCCCTGCCGGTGCTCGAAATGGCGCTGCGACTGCTGTTTTCCAAGGGCATTCCCGGTGTCACCGGCTATGTGCAGCACCTGACCCTGTGGGTCGGCTTTCTGGGGGCCATGCTGGCCTCGCGGGAACAGCGCCACCTGAATCTGGCCACCGGCAACCTGAAGCTTCCCGGCCATTGGGGAACCGTCACCCGCACCGTTTCGTCGGTGGCCTCCACGGCCGTGGCCACCGGCTTGTGCTGGGCCGCGTTCCAGTTCGTGCGCTGGGAAATGGAAACCCCCACCCGAATCGGCGGCTGGCTACCCATGTGGGTGGCCGAGGCGGTGCTGCCGATCTCGTTTTTCTTCATCACCCTGCGTTTTATCGCCAGTGCCGGTGGCTGGACGGCCCGGGCCTGGGCCGTGGCCGGAGTGGCCCTTGCCGCCGGAGTCGGTCTCGGTCTGGAATCCCATGCCAGTCAACTGCTGTGGCCCGGAGCCATCGCCCTGCTGTTGGCAGCCCTGGCCGGGGCACCAATCTTCGTGATTCTGGGCGGGCTGGCGCTGGTGCTGTTCTTTGCCGACGGGGTGCCGGTGGCGGCGATTCCGGTGGAGACCTACCGCATCATCGTGTCCCCCGCGATTCCCACCATTCCCCTGTTCACCCTCACCGGCTACCTGCTGGCCGAGGGGCAGGCCAGCCGCCGTCTGGTGCGGCTGTTCACCGCCCTGTTCGGCTGGATGCCGGGGGGACTGGCGGTGGCGGCCACGCTGGTGTGCGCCTTTTTCGCCACCTTCACCGGCGCCTCCGGGGTGACCATTCTGGCCCTGGGCGGGCTGCTGTTGCCGGTGCTGATCCAGAGTGGCTATCCGCAGCGTTTTTCCACCGGCCTGCTCACTGCCACCGGCTCCATCGGACTGCTGTTCCCCCCCAGCCTGGCGGTGATCCTGTATGGCGTGGTGGCGCGGGTTCCAATTCCGGACATGTTCGTGGCGGGCATCATTCCCGGCCTGATCATGGTGGGCGTGGTGGCCATTTACGGCGTGATGACCGGGGTGCGCGCCCGTGTGCCGCGTCCCCCGTTCGACCCGCGGGAGGCCGCCGCGGCAATCTGGGAATCCAAGTGGGAGGTGCTGCTGCCGGTGGTGGCTCTGGGCAGCATCTTCGGCGGTTTTGCCACCCTGGCGGAGGCGGCGGCCATCACCGTGGTGTATGCCCTGCTGACCCAGACGGTGATCCACCGCGACCTGCATCCACTCCGGGACGTGCCCGGAGTGGTGGTGCACTGCGCCACCCTGGTGGGCGGTGTGTTCGTGATTCTGGGCTGCGCCATGGGCCTCACCAACTACCTGGTGGATGCGGAAGTTCCCATGCTGGCCGCCGAGTGGGTAAAGGCGCACATCGACTCCAAACTGTTGTTCCTGCTGGCACTGAACGTGTTTCTGCTGCTGGTGGGGTGCCTGATGGATATTTTTTCGGCCCTGGCCGTGGTGGTGCCGCTGATTCTGCCCATGGCCAAGGCGTTCGACATTCACCCGCTGCATCTGGGCATGATCTTTTTGATCAACCTGGAGTTGGGCTACCTGACGCCGCCGGTGGGGATGAACCTGTTTCTGGCCTCCTACCGCTTTGAGCGACCGCTGCTGGAAATGTACCGGGCGGCACTGCCCTATCTGATGCTGCTCGGCATGGTCGTGCTGCTTGTCACATACTTCCCCATACTCATCATTGGCGTCCCCTGATGGTGAGGAGCCGGCGGCGCAACTCCAGCCGCCGCCTCCGCTCCGCTTGAAAAGCCCTCCCCGCCCCGGGGCTGCTTCACCTGCGGACGGTTTCCCCGCACCACGCCCCGGATCCAAACAATTCTCCACTGCCTGCCCTTGGATCAGGGTCATTGGAAGCCAAAAAAAAGCGCGTGAACCTCGTGGTCCACGCGCTTTTTTTGGGGTGTCGGGAACTAGCCGTGTTTGCTGAAGTAGTTCTTCGACTTCTCCGGATCCGGCACCATGGTGTCATCGCCCGGGTTCCAGCCGGCCGGGCACACTTCACCGTGCTCCTCGACGAACTGGAACGCCTGGATCACGCGCAGCATCTCCTCCACGTTGCGGCCCACCGGCAGGTTGTTCACGGTGGTGTGCTGCACCACGCCGTTGGGGTCGATCACGAAGGTGGCGCGCAGGGCCATGCCCGCGTCCAGTTGAACGTCGTAGTCCTTGACGATCTGCTGGGTCAGGTCGGCCAGCATCGGGATCTTCATCTCCCCCAGGCCGCCCTCGGCACGCGGGGTGTTGACCCACGCCAGGTGGTTGAACTGGCTGTCGATGGAACAGGCGATGGGCTGGGCGTTGATCTTCTCGAACTGGGGCGCCGCCTCGGAGAAGGCGATAATCTCGGTGGGGCAGACGAAGGTGAAGTCCAGCGGATAAAAGAACAGCACCACCCACTTGCCCTTGTACTGGGAGAGGGAAATCTCCTGGAAGGTCTTGTTCGGCATCAGGGCGGTGGCCTTGAACTCGGGGGCGGGCTTGGTAACTTGCGGCATGATGTGTCTCTCTCCTTGAAGATGGATCCGAAGCGGGGGCGGGGAAACTCCCGCACACGCTCCTGCCGGCCGGGGGCCGGACGATGGTTACACGGGGTCCGGATTCCCGGTTCCCCGAACGGTTGAAATCACTAGCGGGTCTTCCGGACCAGCCCGGTGAACACCTTGCCGTCCTGGGTCAACTCCAGCAGTTCGTGGCCGGTGGTCTTGCACCAGGCAGGCAGGTCGGCCTTGATCCCGGCGTCATCGGCTCTGACCTCCAGCACCTGTCCGATTTCGATTTTCTTGATCTCCTTGGACGTCATGATGATCGGCATGGGACAGTAGAGGCCGGTGGCATCCACGGTAAGGGCGGCGGATATATCGGATGGCATATGAAATACTCCTGGTTCAGCCACCGGCCCCGGCACCGCTCAACCAGGTGGTTGCGGCGTACCGGACGGTGACGATAGGGCCTTCTGGCTCTGAAAAATACATTCTCGCAGCCGTTTCGCCCCTTCGTCTACCTCTTCCGGCGTATTTTCCGGGCCGAGGGAAAACACCACCCCGGAACCTGCCAGTTGCGGGGGATACCCCATGGCGCTCAACACCGGCGACGCCTTCATCGCCCGCGCGCCGCAGTAGGACCCGGAGGACGCCGCCACCCCGGCGGCATCCAGCAATGCCAGCAGACTCTGACCTTCGGCGCCGTCCACCAAAAAGCTGAAATGGCCCGGCAGGCGATGGGGACCCGGCACCGGGCCGGTGGGGTGGATCATCGGCAGATCGGCCACTGCGTCCCGCAGACGGGCCTCCAGAGAGGCCAGATACGCCGCCCGCGCGGCCAACTGCTCCTGGCAGATGCCGGCGGCGGCACCCAGGGCGATCACCGCCGGAAGGTTTTCCCGCCCTCCCCGGCGGCCCCCCTCCTGAATTCCCCCGTCGATCTCCGGCTGCACGCGAACCCCCTGGCGCACAAAAAGGGCGGCGGCGCCGGGGGGCGCCCACAGGCTGTCGGCGGAAATCACCAGCAGGTCACAGCCCAGTTCCCGCACGTCGATGGGGATACGACCGGCGGCGGCCACCGCGTCCACCATCAACACGGTGCGGGTGCCCTGCAACAGCCGGGCGGTTTCCGCCACCGGCTGCACGGCGCCGGTTTCCGGAGCTGCCAGTTGCAGGCAGACCAGGGCCGTGTCATCCGTTACCGCCCCGGCCACCGCGGCCGGATTCACCCGTCCCTCCCGCTCCACCGGCACCCGGGTCAGTTGGTAGCCGTCGTCCTCCAGACGCCGGGCGGACCGGTCGACGGCAGTGTGTTCCACGGCGGACAGCACCAGATGGCGTCCACGCCGGCGGTTGGCTTTGGCATACCCCTTGATGGCCAGGTTGCACAGTTCGGTGCCGCTAGCGCCGAACAGGATTTCCGCCGTGCGCGCGTTCAACAGCGCAGCCACTTGAGCACGGGACTCCTCCAGTGCGGTGTGCGCGTGGCGGCCGTATGCATGGTCGGCCTGGGGGTTGGCGGCGCGCCCCAGCCACGGGTGCATGGCCAACAGGGTGCCGGGAAGCGGCGGGCCGCCGTTGATATGATCGAAAAACAACATCCGGGAACCTGATAAAAGCGGTTTTCTGGCCTGATTTTTTGCGCCATTGTGCCGAAAAGAGAACTATACCCCAGGGCAGCCGAGGGGTGCATTTGACGGACCGGGGACCCCCTCCTATATTTGGTCCGTCTGTCCCGTACGGCTTGCCCTGGACGGATGTGGCCCACCCAAGGATGGCGTTGGGCCCAAGACGAAAGGTTTACATGCCCTCCCAACCCCCCACCGACAATCCTGCCGGAATGGATACGGAGTCGCTGGACGCGGATACCCTCAAGGCAATCCGCGACCTGGTGGGGCATTTGCTGCGCTCGATGAAGACCATGCGTCTCTATGCGCAGACCAACACCATGTACCAGCGTGCGCTGGCCGACACCGGAACCCGGCTGGCGGCCCACGTGAGTGAGTACGGTCCTTTGAGCCTTCGCATCGACCGGGAGCGGATGCTTGCGGGGGGTGAAACCGTGCATCAGGACGACGATCCCAAGGAAGGGCTGGCTTTCCGCCTGTATTCCGACGGCCTGCGCGGACTCACTTTCAAATCCGGCCTGGACGAGGTGGAGGCCCGCACCGCCATGCAGATTATCGCCGAGGGCGCCAGCCTGGCCACCGGCGAGGATGACGACGTGATCACCCTGCTGTGGAATGCGGAACTCGACCACCTGTTGATGGACGTGGTGGACGACGATCCGCCGCAGGGGGAACTGGTCCCTACCCACAAAATCGAAAAGCCTGACGAGCGGCCCCAAAAACTGGCCCAGTTGGTGAAAGCCCAGGCGGAAGCGCCGGAGCCCCCCAAGCGAGTGGCCTACGGCGCCGACGTGCTCAAGGTGTTCACCCTCACCGACCGGGACGGGGCCTATCTGGACGACCTGATGCGCCGCGAGCAGGAGGTGGATCCGGCCCAGGATCTGGTCTCCATCCTGTCCGACGTGCTGACCATCGAGGAAAACCCGGACGAGTTTGCCGACACGGTCGGCCTGTTCGGGACCCTGATCACCGATTTTCTCTCCCAGGGCAATCTGCCCATGGCCGCCTCCCTCGGGCGCGGTCTGGTGAGCTGCGTGGCCAGCCGCAAGGACCTGACCACGGCGATGAAGGAGCGGGCCATGAAGGAGCTCCTGACCTTGGGCGGCGGCAAGCCGCTGGCCGCTCTGGAGGAAGGACTTGGCCTGTTGTTCGGCACCGAGGACACCGAGCCGACGATCACCTCGCCCGCCAAGCGCGAGCAGACCATGAGCGCGCTGAATACCTATCTGACCCTGCTGCGCACCACCAACCTGCGCACCTATCTGGAACTGGCCTCCCGCACCAGCGACGGGCAGGTCCGCGACATGCTGTGCGACCACGCGGTGCGCATGGTGCCCGAATCCCACGATGCGCTGACCGGACTGCTGCTGGAATTGAACACCCAATTGGTCATCTGCGCCACCGACGTGCTGGGACGGGTGGGCAACACGTCCGACCTGCTCCACTTCGGCAGCCTGACCAAAAGCCCGGACGTAAACGTGCGCCGCGCGGCCCTGGAAGCAATCACCAGCATCGCCGGAGGGTCACATCCCCAGGTGATTCCGTATCTGGCCGATCCGGACCCGCGTCTGCGCCGCCGGGCGCTGGGCATCATCGAGAAGGGCCAAATGACCGAAGCGGTGGGCATGCTGCGTGAAATCGCCGCCGACCCCGGATTCGGCGAGTGGGAAATCGCCGAGCGAAGGGCGGTGTTCTTTGCCCTGGGCTCCCTGGGAAAGGACGAACTTGTCCCCATGTTCAACCGCAAATTGCAGGGGGTCAAACGGGGCCTGTTCGGCGGCACCAAGGGAGAGGACGACGCCCTGCTGGCCATCATGGGCCTGAAAGGGGCCGCCACCGAAAGCGCCCGCCAGGCCCTGGAAGCGGGCAAGGCCTGCCCCAGTGAAAAGGTGGCCGCAGCCTGTAGCGGAGCCCTGCGCGACATGACCGTGGTAACCGGAGAAAAGGCATGAGCGACCTGGACGAACGCGAGCTTCAGGCCCTGGGGTGGGAGGTGGCCCGTCAGCTGTTCGTGCTGATCCGCATCGCCCGCACCCACGGCGCCAACAACGAGGCCTGGGGCCCGGCCCTGGGAAAGGTCAACTCGGCCGTCAAACAGGCCGACGGCATCGCCCTGCGCGCGGTAGACGGCGCCCTGTATGTGGGCGACGTGCGCCTCAAGGTGGATCGGGAAAACTACACCGCACAGGAAGGGGTCATCCGGGCCTTCGGCACCCACTGCGTCGGCGCCGTCGAGATCAACCCCGGCTTTGACGCCATGGATCTGAAGAACCTGCTCACCACCTGGGGCTCGTCCTCCCCCCCCACCCCGGAACAGGGGCTTGAACTGCTGTCCGGGGCGCTTGGAGACGGGGAAGGCATTCATCTGGTCAAGGCCCCCAAGCCCAAGTCGGAAGAGCAGAAAGACTCCCGCCACATGGCCAAGGCCATCTACATCCGCACCCTCACCGCCGTGGAGGATGTGATGGAGAGCGTCAAGATCAATCAGGCCTTTCCCCTCAAGCGCAGCAAGCGCGTCATGCAGCGGCTGGTGGACAACCTGCTGGCCGATCCGGTGAACCTGCTCGGCCTCACCAACCTGCGCTGTTACGACGAATACACCTATCACCACTCGGTGAACGTGTGCGTGCTGTCCCTTTCGGTGGGCCGTCGCCTGGGCCTGCCCAAACCCATGCTGGCCCATCTGGGCATCGCCAGCATGTTTCACGACCTGGGCAAGAGCCGCATCCCGGTGGACGTGCTCAACAAGCCAGGCGAATTCGACGATCACGAGTGGGACATGATTCGCCGCCACCCGGTGTATGGCGTAAAGACCATCGTCAAGCTCAAGGGAGCCGACGAACTGGCCAGCCGCGTGGTGACCGGCAGCTTCGAACACCACATGGGGTACGACGGCTCCGGATATCCCAAACTGCCCCGGCAGCGCACCATGTCGCTCTATGGGCGCATTATCTCCATGTGCGACTGCTACGACGCCATGACCTCCGCCCGCGTGTACAACCGCACCCCGGCCACTCCGGAGCGGGCCCTCAAACTGATGCTGTCCAAAAGCGGCAAGGCGTTCGACTCGGTGATGATGAAGGTATTCGTCAACACCATCGGCATCTTTCCGGTGGGCACCCTGCTGCTGCTCGATACCGGAGAGATCGGCGTGGTGTTCCAGGCCAACGAAGACCCCGCCCAGGGCGACCGCCCCTATGTGCGCATGATCACCGACACCCACGGCCGCGAACTCGACACCCCGGAGGAGGTATCCCTCACCGAAACCATCGCCGGCGGTAAATTCCGCTGGAACATCACCCGGATCCTCGACCCCAACGATCTGGAAATGGACGTCTCCGAATTCTTCCTCTAATCCTCCGGGTGCTCCGCGCACGGGTGCTCCGCGCACGGGTGCTCCGCGCACGGCGTTACTTGCGGATGGGCTGGGTGGAGACGGGACGGTCATTCATACGTCTTCCTACCACGCCGCGGGCATTGGCGGATGGTAGGGAACAAACGACATTCCACTGACCGGTCCATCTCACCGCATTTGGGGAGTAAGGGGGGGTATTTCAAAGAACGGTTGGCCCCCGCCATTCACCGTGATGGCCGGGGGGCGGAATCTGCGGCCAGGCGGCACGGCGATTCCCGCGTCATGGTGGCCGACTCCTGCGCGTCCGGCGGCGCGCATCTGGCGCTGCTGGCGATTGATGCGGTTGTGGGGATGCCCTGCTTCGTAAAAACAACACGTTATCCATCATGAAGCCCGTGATGTGTGAGGCGCCCTGGGGGCGCGGACGGGGGGAAATCGTGCTACTTCGCTTCGCAAACAGCAAAGCTAAACCGTGGGCCACGGCAATCCACGAGTCATAACCAGCTGACAACGTGGCATTTTTGGCCGTTTGTGGGCACAGCGGATTTATTTCGCAAAAAATCGGCTGAAAACCCAGAACCGATTGTTTTCATTTGAAAAATCGCGATTGTGGTTGCGAAATGAAACACGGTGAAAATTAACGGTTTCCGCGCGCAGAACCGGTTGTTTTTGTGGAATAAAAACCGCTTTGTGGGGACGTTTCGCACCGTGGGTTTCGCATGTTCACGGTGACCTCGGAACGGAATATCAAGGGGTTCTGAAGGCCGGTAGCACGATGCGGTGGGTTGAAACGGGAATTTTT
>JAOUMB010000114.1 GCA_029881725.1 Nitrospirota bacterium | reverse complement strand
CGCGCCGCTGACGTCGGTCGCGACCTGCGCCGACCCATTGCCGCCCACCGCCGGGGGCCCCGCCACGCCCCCCGTACCCGACACCGGCACCGTCAACTCCGCTGTCCCGGCGCCGCTGACCGCCCCCGCTACCGCAGCCGGTTTCAGTGCAACGGCCCATACGGCGGCGGAACTGCCGTTGTGGGTCCAGGAAGTGGAAGACTGCCCGGCAACGGGAACGACCTTGTAGGAACCCGCCTCGCGCCCATCCGTGTCCGAAACGTTGAAGGCAAGCGTCTGTCCGGCCCCCGGCGTGACGGAACTGGCCGCCCAGAAATGGGCGCCGTCCGCCACCATCGCCCCGTCGGTGAGGGGGATCAGGTAGGCGGTGATGGGGCTGCCGGTCCCCCCGATCCCACCGTGGGCCTCGATGGGCGTGGTCTGATGAACGCCGGTGAAGGACTGGGACCCGGCCGCCAGGAATTTCGGGTTGGCCGTGTAGGTGACCACCACGTCGGCGATTCCGACGGGGGGATTCACCATGTACCAGGTTTCGGTGCGCGCCCCGTTGCTGGCATCCTCGGTCGCCCATAGAAATGTCAGCGGCGTACCGGCATAGGTGACGGTCGACACGGGAGTTCCCGCACCGCCTGCGTTGTTCGACCCGGCGAAGACCAGCAGCATCCGCTCGGTGCCCGCGCAGGTGTGGGACCAGGTAAGGGAGCCGGTTTCCTTGGCGGCGGCGCCAGCGGCGAAGTCGAACGCAATGGCCATGATGGCCTTCTATTACAGGATCGAGATGTTGAAGGCGGTGATGGTCACCGTGCCGTTGGCCAGGATATTCACGTCCGATAGTTCGATATCCCCGCCACCGCCGGTGGCGGTGACCGAACCGTCGATGACGTAGGTCCCGGCCGAGTCCCGCAGGCGGAACCAGGTGGCGGTGCCGGAGGCGTCGGCCAGGTTGTCCTGGATCTGCGCCGAAAGACTGGACGCCCCGGCGGCGGCCGCCGCGAAGGCAGAGGCCGGCAGGGGCAGGGAGGCCAGGAGCACCTGGGTCGTCACGGCGGTGTCGGCGTTCGCCGGGCGCACGCCGTCATAGATCTCCAGCACGGCGGTGCCGCCGTCCAGCACGCCGTTCGTGGCGGCGCCGGTGCCGCGCAGGGTGCGGTCCAGCATGATGTTCTTCATCGCGGTGCCGATGGATGCGGCCATTTTTCTGTCTCCCTTGTCTGGTTGATTACTTGCGGAGGGTGGTGGAGGTCAGCAGGATCGAACTGAAATAGCCTCCGGTGCTCATGCGCTTGCGCCAGTTGCAGTAGGAGACCAGTTCGATGCCGGTGATCGGCCCCCAGTTCTGGTAGGTGACGCCGTTGACGGTAAGGGTGGCGCCCAGGTAGCCGGCGGAAGCCCAGTTCGGTTCCGTGGGGCCGGTGTCGCCGCCGAACAACGGCACGTTGGTGACCGCGTAAACGATGCCCCCCACCAGGAACGCGTTATAGGGGGACTCGGATACCGCGTCCACGGAATGGGGCAGGGAGACCTGCCACTCGTTGACGGTCATGTTGGGCTTCCACGGCCCCACGAAGCGGCGCACGTCACGGAAGCTCACTGCATCGCCCCAATAGGCCCGGAACCAGCGGCTCGGCACCAGCATTGCGGTACTCGTGGGCACACTCGGCAGCCAACTGTTCTTCCAGCGCACGTAATGGCCCAGGGAGAACTCGAGTACCTGCTCCGTGGCGGCTGCCAGCGCCGGATTGCCCGCCATGATCCCGGACAGGGTGTACAGGGTGGTGTTGTCCGTCAGATCCGCGACGATGGACACGCCGGTCTGCCAGGTGCCCACGGTCAGCGCCGCCAGGTCGCCGTTGATGTCCAGGTAGGCGGAGTACGGCACCGTCACCGCGTTGTCGGCGATCTGCAGGGTGTCCACGGACAGGTCGGCGATGTAACTACCGATGTTCGCGGAGTTGATCTGGTCGAGGGTGGCGAATGCCCCGGCGTCGGCCAGGTTGGCGATGCCGGACGAACCGGCTCCCACGGTGATGGCCCCGGAGACGGTGGCGTTGGTGGCCGTCGCGTTGTCGAAGACCGCGTTGGTCGCGGTCAGGTTGCCCGCCGCGTCCAGCTCCGTGTTGGCCGCCTTCCAGGTGAGCAGGGCGCCGTCATGCCTCAGAAAAGCGTTTGCGCCGTCGCCCACGTACAGGCGGGGCACGCCGTTGTTGTACTCGATCTGCACCCCCGACTGGCCGAAGGTGCCGGAGTTCATCCACACGGCGCCGGTGGTGAGGATGCCGGTGTCGATCACGGTCTGGGTGACGTCGGCATTGTCCTGGGGGCGGCCCGGCCCCGTCACCTGACTCCATTCGGCGGAGGTGACCGGCGGCGCGGGCAGGGTCACCGGGCCCACGCTCGCCGGCGCCACGGAAGTCAGACCCGAGGTGTCCCACGGGCGCACGTAGAAGGTGTACTGGCCGGCGGGAAGGTGATCAAACTCGAAGGCGTATTCTCCCGCGGGCGGCACCACCTCCGGGTCCACCGGCACCAGGCCGTGGGAGAGATCGGTGGCGCTCTGCCAGTCGCCCACGCCCCCGGCGAAGTAGCGCAACTGGAACCCCGCAATGTCGGGCGTGACCTGCGGCATGGTCCAGGTGAGCCGGCGGCGCCCGGCCGCGGTGGTGGTGTAGGCCAGTCCGGTGGGGGTGTCCGGCACCTGCTGCTTGCCCAGGACCAGATGGCCCACCACCACCGCCCAGGGCGAACGCACACCGGCGGTGTTCACGGCGCGCACACGGAAATCGTAATTGACCCCGTCCTCCACCAGGTAGACGTGGGCGGCGGTCTCGCTCGTGGTCACCGGGGCCCCC
>JAOUMB010000024.1 GCA_029881725.1 Nitrospirota bacterium | reverse complement strand
CTCTGCGTCCCATGCTGCGTCCCGCGCTGCGGCCCGTGCTGCGTTCCATGCTACGTCCCGTGCTGCGTCCTCTGCTGCGGCCAGTGCTGCGGCCCATGCTGCGGCCCATGCTGCGTCCCCTGCTGCGTCCCGCGCTGCGTCCTCTGCGGCCCATGCTGCGTCCCGCGCTGCGGCCCGTGCTGCGTTCCATGCTACGTCCCGTGCTGCGTCCTCTGCTGCGGCCAGTGCTGCGGCCCATGCTGCGGCCCATGCTGCGTCCCATGCTGCGTCCCGCGCTGCGTCCTCTGCGGCCCATGCTGCGTCCCGCGCTGCGGCCATTTCTTCTTCTGTGGCCTCACCACGTACATAGGCTCGCGCCACATCAATAGCCATCCGTGGGCGCTGATCTGCCGGATGTTTACCCTCGAAAACATGCAGAACGTGTTCTGCAAGATCCGCAGCAATTAAACGTGTAACCTGTGCAGCCTCCTCAATAGCGGCCCGGAAGGACCACAGACAATCCTCAACGCCGTTTGATTCGAGGATGGTCAGAAGATTAATCGACCTGTCATCCGGCCACTCGGGTCCGAGGTGCGCGGTTAATTTGGTATATCCCTCCGAGCAAGCACGGTGCTCGCGCAGCCGCCTCAGGGTTGTGGTTAGGTGATACTGTTTGGTCGGCGGAGTCGGTTCGTACGGTTTCATCGGTCAGTCTCCTTTCGCTTTGGCGATGGCAACGCGGATATCTCTGCACAGTTCCACCAGCGCCGACGCCATCGGATCATCTTCCGACACGTAGGGCAGGTATTCCAGCGCCTTTATAAGCGTGTCGTACATATCAGGGGCGGCAGTCTCACGATCAATGATGCGGGCTTCGTGGACTACGTCGACGCTCATCGGCTCGGCATCACAGCATGCTGCGTGGATAGCTCTAACTGCCCGCATAGCTCCTTCACTGGGTCTCATCCTACTGCCTCCTTTAAGTTCTGTGTTCATCGGTCAGGTTCGCACCGCGCAGGCACGCGCCGCGTAGGTTCGCGCCGGCCAGGTCCGCATCAGACAGGTCGGCATCAGACAGGTCGGCCCAGCGCAGGTTCGCCCGTTCACCTTCCGCCCCATCGCTCGCAAGGTAAAGGGCATGTAGGCGGACGACTTCGTTTAGCTCGTTTTGGTCCATTGGGTTAGCTCCTTACTGCACCGGTCAGGTCCGCATCGGTCAGGTCCGCATCGGTCAGGTACGCGCCAGACAGGTTCGCACCAGACAGGTTCGCACCGCGCAGGTTCGCCCGGCGCAGGTCCGCTTCGGTCAGGTTCGCATCAGACAGGTCGGCTTTGGTCAGGTTCGCCCGGCGCAGGTCCGCATCAGACAGGTCGGCATCAGACAGGTCGGCATCAGACAGGTCGGTCCATCGTAGGTTCGCGCGGCGCAGGTTCGCACCGGTCAGGTCCACACCAGACAGGTCGGCCCATCGTAGGTTCGCGCGGCGCAGGTTCGCATCGGACAGGTACACACCAGACAGGTACGCACCAGACAGGTACGCACCAGACAGGTACGCACCAGACAGGTACGCACCGGACAGGTCGGCACCGGACAGGTCGGCACCGGTCAGGTTCGCACCGCGCAGGTCCGCTTCGGTCAGGTTCGCACCAGACAGGTTCGCACCAGACAGGTTCGCACCAGACAGGTCGGCCCGCTTACCTTCCGCCCCATCGCTCGCAAGGTAAAGGGCATGCAGGCGGATGACTTCATTTAGCTCATTCAGGTCCATGGGGGTTAGCTCCTTATTGCCCCGGACAGGTCCGCATCGAACAGGTCCGCCCGGCGCAGGTCCGCACCAGACAGGTTCGCCCGTTCACCTTCCGCCCCATCGCTCGCGAGGTATAGAGCGTGCAGGCGGATGACTTCGTTTAGCTTGGTTTGGTCCATGGTCTGGTCTCCTTTTCCCCAGCCGAAACACGTATATCGCGCAACTCTTCGGCCTTGGTACAAGCCGCCACTATATCGGTCACCCATCCATGCAATCGCAAGTCATGGATGCTTTGGGTGATTTCCTTTTGCAGGCGGTCCTTGGTGATCCGCTCGCCGGGGTCTACGGTGATCCATCGCTCGCAACCGTTGGGTTCCTCCACCACGATGGCACGGGTGCGTTCACCCCCGGCATGCGATACCCGTAGTCCGGCGGTTATGGTGTGGATATCCACCACCGGCTCAATCGTTCTACCGCTTCGCCGGGTGCGGGGGAAGTAGATGGTGTTCTTTTGGTCATTCAGGTACATGGTCGGTCTCCTTTTCGGTTAATGAGCGATGCGCATGGCGCGTTGTGTGCGTGCGGCATGGCCGCGCGTGTGCTTTTCGTCGGCCACCGCCGGGCGTGTGGTCTCATCGTCCCAGACCAAGCGCATGGTGCCGTTGCGGTAGACGTTCCGGCCCTTCCGGCGCGTCTTTGTGCCCGGTGTCAGCGGCTCGCATCCGGTGGCGGATATGATGACCAGCGAGAACGTGTGTTGCTGCTTGTCGTGACCGTAGCTGTCGCCAGTCACGCGGGCGATAATGGTCCGGTCGCCTATGTACGTCGGCTTGCGGTAGCTTCCGCCGAAGACGCCTTCGGTGAACTCGATTGTGTCGCCCGTTACAACGTCACCTGTGCAGTCTGTCCACTGTGTCATGGTCTGGTCTCCTTTTCGGTTAATGTGTCCAACGCCTCAAGCGTGACCCCCATGTGGCTGGGGGGCACGGGGAGGGGTCAGGCGCCGTATTTGGAAAGGGCGTCAAATAACGCCCTCGCATCATCATATGCCGAAGGGTAAAGCTCCACATGTTACACTTGTTGCCGCCCCACCTACATACCTTATCGGACTACGCAGGGGACGTCAAGGGCAATGTCAAAAAAAGATATGAGCTACAGGCACACCCGCAGCTTGCGCAGCCGCCAACCGACCGAGTTCGAACTCAAGGCAGAGGCATATCACGCATTAAAACAAGCGTTTAGGCACGTGCGCGGAGATGTGAAGCTCCCAAGGCGTAGGGGCCAGATGGATTCCATCCGACCCGACATCACCGTGCTGGATGACTACGGACGCCCGATCATAGTGATACGCATTGTCCGCTCCACCCGCTGCAAAGAGCGCTCGCCCTATCCATCGGCTCCGATACCATGCCTGGTACTCTACGGCGTTGACGACGCCGCGAATGCAGCTACACTGGTCCACATGAGGCTGGCGAGTGACTGATGATTAACTTGATGCTTGGCGACTGTCTCGAGCGGATGAAAGAGATCGAATCGGGGTCAGTGGATATGGTGTTGACCGATCCGCCATACGGAACCACGGCGTGTAAGTGGGATGCTGTGGTACCCCTGGCCCCGATGTGGGAGCAGTTGCGACGGGTGATAAAACCGAATGGCGCGATCGTAATGACGGCAAGCCAGCCGTTCACGACCACGCTGATCGCGTCGAATATGGCAATGTTTAAGTATTGCTGGGTGTGGGAGAAGGGTCGGCCAAGCAACCCACAGTTGGCTAAAAAACAACCTTTGAAAATGCACGAAGACATCGTTGTATTTAACGCACATCACACAATGTATCACCCGCAAAATCTGGTAGAAATCCCGGCTTCAGATCGGCGAGTTCATAAACCTGAGAAGAACAATTTGGGGCACTGTGTCCGTAAGCCCTACACCCAAACCCACACAAACTACCCGCGATCAATTCAGAAATTCAAAGCGGAAACGAGTCTCCACCCAACACAGAAGCCGATCACACTGATGGAATATCTAATCCGCACCTACACCAACGAAGGTGAAACCGTCCTCGACTTCACTATGGGGTCAGGCACGACAGGGGTGGCGGCGCACAATACCGGGCGATCGTTCATCGGTATCGAGATGGATGTTAACTATTTCAAATTAGCCAGTGAGCGGATTACTGGAGGGCCTTGCTTCTTTTAGTCCAACGGCTAAATTTGGCTTTGGAACTGTCCGATAGTCCACTTGATGACCGCCGCAACCCCGGCTCCGATACCATGCCTGGTCCACATGAGGCTGGCGAGTGGGGGATTATAGGGGGGAGTGTCTTAAGGGGGAGAATAGATAGCCAAGTAGAGGGAGAAATCGAACCATGTCCAGCCACACCGATGTTCTAGACGCAATTGAATCCGAACTGATCCGCATCGGCCAGTCCATGCAATTCAAACGCAAGCCAGCCCGAACCGATAGCGTCTGGCTCCTGCGTACTATGACCGAGATGGTGAGTTCACAACGCCGAGCCATTGAGACCGCCAGCGAAGAGGGGAGCAGTCATGGTCACGCTTGAGAGCCAGATCGAGGGGGCCGGCTTGGAAGTGCTGGAATGGTATCGCACCGGTGATGTTGCACGCATTGCCGGTGTCGCGAGGGAGACTATCTGCCGATGGTGCGACTCCGGACGCCTGGGCCACCTGAGGCTGGGAGTGCAACGCCGCATCTACCTGGTCCACCTGCAAGCCTGGTGGGACGAGGCCGGTAGAGGGACAGCAGACACATAAGTATTTGCGGGGCGTAACGCACAATAAGGGGCAAAGCGTGCATCATTGTGGCGCGAATGGTGGTATAGGTGTGGTGGGCTGGCCGCTTGCCGCTCGCTTCGGGGCAGCACCTGCGCGCGTCCATCCAGAGTGGCCAAGGGGCGCAGCAATCAGACCATGCATCGGATTGGCAGTCTGATGTATCATGGGTCTAAGTGGCCGATAACACAGGGGTTGAGTGGCACAATGAGTACGCTTGGGACACAACGGGGACAGAGCTGGATGGGAGAGCGGCTGATTTCGACCCCCACCCCCCCCCGGTTCCCCCATGCAGCGAGGCCCCCCCTCTTTGCCGAAGCGGTCGTGCTCCACCCCCCATATTTTTTCCCCGTTTTCCAGTCTCGGCTCTGCAAATTTTTTGAGCATTTTTCTTCTGGGAGGAAGTCATGTCTGACGCCTTGGAATTCAGCCGTCACTTCACCCGCAATGAGCTTGTGTGCCGTTGTGGGTGTGGGCAGGTGGCAATGGATCGGGGGTTCATGGCGTTGTTGGAGCGGGTGCGGGAGATTTATGGGCGGCCCATGGTGCTGACTTCGGCTTACCGGTGCATTGTCCACGATGAGGCGATTGGGAGGGCGAGGGGGCGGGCGGGTGCTGCGGTGCATACGACTGGGAGGGCGGTGGATGTGCTGGTGTATGGCGGACATGCCCGGCGGCTGATTGAGATTGCTGGGATGGTGGGAATGGCCGGGATTGGTGTTGCCCAGCGTGGGGAGATCGGTAGCCGGTTTTTGCATCTGGACAACCTGGAGGCCGATGGTCGGCATCCCCGTCCTTGGCTTTGGAGCTACTGATGTCTTTCCGCGTGAATCCCTCTGACCTGTACCTGGCCATTCGTGGCCGGGCGGTGTCGAGGTGGGTTCCGGGGTGGGTTCTGTATCCGCTGGCGGCGGCTGTTTTTGGGTTGATGGTGGTGGGGTTTGCATTGGGTGGGTTTCTTTGAGAGGGATCGTCATGAGTGAGTTTCTGAAGCGGAACGCGACGAGTAAGACGTTCTGGACGGTGGTGGTGGCGTTGATTACCACGGCTGGTGCGTTTATGACCGGTGAGATCGACAAGGTGACTGCGGTGCAGTCGGCCATTGGTTCGATCATGGTGATGTTCGCCCGTGACACGATTGCCGCGAAGTAATGTTCGGTTCCATCCTTACGCTACTGTCGGCGATCGCCGATGGTTTTGGGAAATGGTTCGGTTTCCTGGAGCGTGAACGGGACCGTGAGGCTGGACGTGCGGAGGCTGAGAATGAGCAGTACCGTGAAGCGATTAACCGGGCTGGGACCGTCAGGGACGTGCGCGATCGTTTTGATGCTGATGCTGATGAACGCCGCCGGGTGCGGGAGAAATACAAGGGGAACGATGGTGATCGATGACTACTGCTCGTTCTATGAGCCGATCTACGGCTCGGAGCGCGACGACGTGAACCGGAACAACGCGGTCTACGATGAACTCTGTCGGGGAGGGGTGTGATGACAGGCCAACCCATGCCACCGGTAACCGGAGCGGTTCTCATCCTGACGGTGGGAGCGATTATTTGCCTGTTTGCGGCCTTCGGCATCGTCATGTGGGTACGGAGAGCCATCCAGAAGGAAACGGAGCGCCTGGAGCGAAAGCGGAAGCCGGAGAGGGATAATCGGGGGCGGTTCGTCAGTCGATGAGCGGGCCAAATCAGAAAGCGGTCATGGATTGTGTCGGGATAATCGGGGGCGCATGCATTGCGTGGATCACGCAGTTCATCCAGACGGCCACCCCCATTCTGGAGTTCTTTTCACTGGTGGGTTCGATAATCGCCGCCGGGATTTCAATTGTCTGGGGCATTCTTCGCATCGCCCAGGACCGGAAGAGTGAGTAATGGCAAAACGCAAGGCTGACATTCCCTACGACGAGGAAGTTGGGCGCGAGATTTGCTTTGCCGTCATGGATGGTAAGAATCCGGAGGACGTGTGCGGCAAGGATGGAATCCCCGGGTGGCGGGTGGTCAAGGGCTGGATGCTGGATGCTCCGGAAGACTTCGGGATCAAGCTGGAATTGGCCCAGGCGATCGGGATCAAGAACGAGATCGGAAGGCTTCGGAAGCTGATCGCCGAAGTACGAAGTACGATGATTCTGCCTGGTGCGAAGGGTGATGACGGGGAAGACCGGGGCGCTATGAATCCCCAAGAATTGAAGATGACGCTGGATAACATGATCCACGAACTCAAGCATCTGGCGTCGATGGAGCGCAAGAGCGTCCGGCATGAGGTGACGGGCAAGAACGGGGCGGAGATTAACTTCACCGTTCTGACCACCGTGGCGGGGACAAAGGTCTGATGCAGGTAACGCTGCACGAAAAGCAGACCCTGGCCTTCAACAGCCCCGCACGGGAAATCCTGTATGGCGGCGCTGCCGGCGGAGGCAAGAGCTACTTCCTCCGCATCGAGGCCATCCGCTGGTGCCTTCTGGTTCCAGGAGTGCTCGTTTATCTGTTTCGCAAATCGTACCCCGATCTAGTGTCGAACCACCTGCGCGGGCCTTCCAATTTTTTGGAGTTGCTTGGTCCTCAGATTGATTCCGGGGCGGTCAAGTGGGTGGTGTCGGACGGAGAGTTCACGTTTCCCAATGGTTCCCGCCTGCGGCTTTGCCATTTGCAGAACGACGGCGACCTCATCAAGTATCAGGGTGCGCAAATTCATGTGCTGCTGATGGATGAGTTGACCCACTTCACCGAGCACCAGTACCGCTTTCTGCGCTCCCGTGTTCGTCTGGGTGGACTCCAGATTCCGGATGAGTACAAAGAGCTTCTGCCTCGCATTGTCTGCGGGAGCAATCCAGGGTCTGTCGGTCACCAGTGGGTAAAGCGGGCGTTTGTGAGCGCCGCTCCTGCAATGGAAATTCATGTGGCTCCACGCGAGGAAGGTGGCATGCCGCGCCAGTACATCCCGGCGCGGCTCGACGATAATCCGACCATGATGGAAACCGATCCTGATTATGCCGCCAAGTTGGAGGGCTTGAGCACGCCTGAACTGGTGCGGGCCATGCGTGATGGCGATTGGGACATCATGGCCGGGCAGGCGCTTGAAATGTGGCGGCGGGAAAAGCACGTCATTGATCCCTTTGAAATTCCAGTTCACTGGATGCGGTTCCGCTCGATCGACTGGGGCAGTGCCAAGCCGTTTTCCGTCGGCTGGTGGGCCATTTCCGATGGCGAGCAGTTGCCGGATGGGAGGCAGTACCCTTCTGGTGCCATGATCCGTTACCGGGAGTGGTACGGATGGACGGGAAAACCCGATACGGGATTGAAACTGACCAGCGAGCAGGTGGCGGCGCAAATCCTGGCCGAGGAGGACAAGAGCGAGCGCATTCGCTATACCGTTGGCGATCCCGCCATGTTCAGTACCCATGATGGCCCGACGATCGCGGAGAAGATGGCCCGCGTCGGCGTTCCCATCAGCCGCGCCCAGTCGCAGAACAACAAGACGAATGCGCGGAAGGCCGGACACGATGAATTTCGCTCCCGCCTCATCGGCGTGGACGATCGGCCCATGATGTACGTGTTCGACACCTGCACCGATGGATTTATCCGCACCGTTCCAGAACTGGTCATGGACGTGCGCGATCCGGAACAGGTGGATACCCGGCAGGAGGACCACGCGTATGACGAGGCTCGGTATGCCTGCATGAGCCGACCGTGGGCAGTGGCAGCCGAGACAGCCGCCGTCCTGCCGGACCGGTGGGATCGTGCGTTTGCCAGAGATAGCGATTCCGGTGTAGAAGCATGGAAGGTGGCCTGATGGCGATGCACGGGCAGGAAATGGAAATCCTGGACGAAACCCCGGAAGAGATCGCTGCCCGCCATGCTGCGCGGACCACTCTACACGAACAGTGGGTCAAGTGGTTCAGGGACTCCGAGGATTCCAGCGAAACGGCGCGGAAAAGCTCGGAAAAAGACCGAGACTACTACGACGGAATCCAGCGCACATCGGAAGAGGTGACGACACTCAAGGCGCGGGGTCAGCCCGACGGCGTATTCAACCGCATTGCCCCCAAGGTGGATTACCTGCTGGGAGCGGAGCGTCAGCAACGGACGCAGCCGAAGGTCATGCCGCGCAATCCATCGGATCAGGCTGCGGCGGACGCCGCCACCGAAGCTCTGCGGTTCGTTGTCCTGAACAACGAGTTCGACAAGGTGCGTTCCGAGGTAAACGAGAACCTGATTATCGAAGGTTCCGGGTTTGCAGAAGTCATTGCCAAACCATCCACCAAGGGAACGATCGAGGTCAAGATCACCGGCATTCCGTGGGATCGGTTTTTCTACGATCCATATGCACGGCGTCGGGACTTCGAGGACGCCCGTTATCGCGGGCAGATTATCTGGAAAGACCGTGACGAAGCATTGAGAATGTGGCCGGGCAGCGAGGATTTGCTGGAAACCACCTGGCGAGAAGCCAAGAGCGAGGACACCTACGCGGATAAGCCGACTGTATGGATCGACACGAACCGCAATCGGGTACGGGTGGTCGAAATCTGGTATCGCGAGGATGGGCGGATTTTCCGTGGGGTGTTCACCCGAGGCGGGATTCTGGAAGGTCCGGACGAAAGCCCATACAGGGACGAGAGCGGAGTCCTTGAAGATCCGTATATCTGCATGTCCCCCAAGATCAACCGTCAAGGGCATAGATACGGAGTGGTTCGTCCACTGCTCGCCATTCAGGACGAGATCAACAAGCGCCGCTCCAAAGCTCTGCACTTGCTTTCCGTGCGGCAGGTTCAATCCGAGAAGGGGGCGGTCGAGGATGTAAACAAGGCGCGTAAAGAGCTTGCCCGGCCCGATGGGTGGATCGAAACCTTACCCGGATTGCAGTTTCAGGTACTCGACACCAATGACATGGCGGCCTCTCAGTTCAACCTGCTCCAGGAAGCGAAGAGCGAGATCGACGCCGTGGGTGCGAATGCCGCACTGCAAGGAAAGGGTGGCGAGCGTGACAGTGGCCGCGCCATTCAGGTCCGCCAGCAAGGCGGACAGATGGAACTCGGCCCGGTGTTTGACGCCCTGCGCGATTGGCAGAAACGCACCTACCGAAAAGCGTGGAATCGCATTCACCAGTTCTGGACAGATGAGCGTGCCATTCGAGTGACCGACAATCCGGAAAGCCCGAAATGGATCGTACTGAATCGCCCGGTGACAATGCGCGACGAACTGATGAGCCAGTTCGGTGGGCAGCTTCCACCCGAATATGCGGCTGATCCGCGTTTAGACGAGATCGTTCGGCGTGAAAACGACTTGGCCCAGTTGGACGTGGACATCATCATCGGCGACTCCCCTGACTATGCCACGTTGAAGCAGGAGCAGTTTGGAACTCTCGCCGAACTGGCCAAGTCCGGGGTTCAACTCAATTCCCCGGAAGGGAAGGCGCTGCTCAAACTGTCTGGCGTGCCCGAGGTGGACGAGATTATCAAGCTGCTTGAAGGGACTCCCGAGGAACAGCAGAAACGCGCCCAGGAGCAGGAACAGCAGATGCGCATCCAGATTGAGGATGCGATATCCAAGATCAAGGAACGCGAGGCCAAGACGGAGAAGGCTGTTGAGGATGCGGATAAGTCCAGCGCCTCAGCCGATCTCGACCGCGCAAAGGTAATGCAGATTTTGGCGGAACTCCAAAGTGGTGGTCCGCCCACCGTCGCCGGGTGAACCGGGCGTTCAGTGTCGCCGACTGTAACGGGCGTTGACAGGAGCAAAAGCAATGAGCGACGTAAAAGAAGAGATGGACGCACTGGATGCAGCCATGCCCAAACACGGGGCACAGGAGCCTGCGGAGGAATCCGCTGAAACTCCTGCCGTGCCGGAACAGGCCGTTTCAAATGAAGCGGTGGCACCGGATGCGGTGGCGGAAACGGGCGAAAAAGAGCCGGTAGGGTCGCCGCCTGCCGAGGGTGATTCATCTGAAAATTCCGAGGTTTCCGCCCTGAAGGCGGAGTTGGCGCGGATTCGCGAAAAAAACCGTGCCTATGAAGCGGATAAGGCCGCCCGCGAGGTTCTGAATGTGCCGCCGCCCATCTGGGCACAGCCACAAGCCGGTCAGCAGCAACGGACTCAACAGCCGATGCCGCAGAACGGCATTCAGACTCAACAGGCAAACCAACCCGCCGAACCGGAGATGTTCAATCTTTACGACGCGGAAGGCAATCTTGTACAGGTCGCAAACCCGAACCACGCGGTGAGGCAAGCGATGCAGCCCCTACAGGCGCAGATTGAAGCCTTCCAAAAACAGGCCATTGAAAAAAGCGAAGAGGAAGCCCGTGCGCAATATCATGATTTCGATCATGCCATGACCGGATTCCAGAATGCCGCGCTGGTGAACCCCGATCTTGTCCGCCAGATGCGCGAGCATGCGAATCCGGGTGAGTTCGCTTATCGAATTGGCATGTTGGTTGCTGGCGCTCCACAAGTCGCTCCGCAGGGAGCAAACACACAAACGGTGCCACAAGTGCAACAGGCAACTACTCAACAGGCGCAGACTGCGCCGACGCCCAAATTGCCGAGCAGCCTAAGTGACCACGCGGCTCCAGGCGGGGCCATGGCGAAAGCTCGTGAACCCGTCGATCCGCTGGACGCGGCGCTGCCCAAGCATTTTGGGTGAGAAAGAAATAGGAAAGAAAAATGGCCGTTACTTCCGCCGCAACCGGACTGACTCCACAACAGTGGGACTCCAAGTTCTTCACTGAGTATGTGAGTGCCAGCCGCTTCAACAAGTACATGGGCAAGAACGAAAACGCCATGATTCAGGTCAAGACCGACCTGACCGTGAAGCCCGGAAACAAGGTAACCTACGCCGCCGTTCGCTCTCTGGCGAATGCCGGTGTAACTGGCAACACCACCCTGAAGGGGAACGAGGAATCGCTCGATTCCCGCTCAATGGCGATCACGGTCGATGTGCTTCGTCACGCGGTCACCATGACTGCGTGGGAAGAGCAGAAGTCCGCGATCGCCCTGCGCGACGCCGCCCGTACCCAGCTTAAGACCTGGGCCATGGACACGTTGCGGAACGATCTGGTGGCCGCCATGGGCAATATCAACGGTGTTGCTCATGCCAGCGCCACCGAGGCCCAGAAGGATGCGTGGCTGGTGGACAACGCCGACCGCACCATGTTCGGCGACACGCTGGACAACAACGACGGTGCAGATCACAGTGCTTCGCTCGGGGTGATCGCCTCGACGGAAATCTTCGATACCGGCCAGGCTTCGATCGCCAAGCGGTTTGCCTCCCAAGCGAACCCGCGCATCAAGCCGATCCGGGTAGAAGGCAGCGAAGGCGAGCAGGAGTGGTACATCTGGTGGGCCAACACCTACTCGTTCCGCGACATGCAGGCTTCGCTGGCGCAGACCAACCGGGAAGCGCGTCCGCGTGACGTGATGTCGAATCCGTTGTTCAACAGTGGCGATCTGCTGTGGGACGGGATGATTATCAAGGAACTGCCGGAAATCGCTTCCCTCGGGGCGGTCGGCGCTTCCTCGGCTGTCATCCGGCCCAACTACCTGTGCGGGGCGCAGGCCCTCGGACTGGCTTGGGCGCAGCGCACCAAGACCACCGTGGATGTCGATGATTTCGACTTCCAGCACGGCGTGGGAATCCAGGAGATTCGCGGTGTCGATAAGCTGGTGTTTGGCTCCGGCGCTACCGATACGGCGGATCTGAAGGACAACGGAATCCTGACTCTGTACTCTGCCTCGGCGGCTGATACTTGATAGTTAACTGATATCAATCAGTTATATCAATAACACTAGGAGAACGAAATGGCTGACATTGCATCAACCCGTGCGGCTTCCACGTTCCCGGCTTACGTCGGGGCGGGTGGCGGCACTTTGCAGGCCGCGTATGGAACGTACACCATCGCGGCCAATCCCACTGCGGCTGACATTTGGAGCGCCTGCAAGGTGCCTGCGAATGCCACCGTGATTGGTGGGTGGATTCAGGCCGCCGACATCGACACCGGGACTGAAACCCTGGATTTTGACGTTGGCTGGTTGGCGAATGGCGATGAGGTTGCGGATCCTGATGGGTTTGGCAACCATGGCGTGGTTACCGGCGACGTTTCGGTACATCTTCCGGTAGCGGGTATTTTTCTCCCGTTCGCCGGGGTACTGCAAACCGCCGGTCCCAAGACGTTCAACGCCGAAACGACCCTTGATGTGACCTTCAACGTTGCCGCCAATGCCGGTGGCACCGGACAGATCACGATGGTCGCCCTGTATCTCACCCCGTAACCTTAACCTGAATGGCCCCCTTCGGGGGGCCTTCTTTTGGAGGAAACATGCCAAGTTTTCAGTTTGTAGGACAGCCGGAAGATAGCTTTCGGCAAAAGGTCGTTGACAAAGGCACCCGCGCCCAGCGTTTGGAAACATCGCTTTCCGCGAGCGCCGGGGATGGTCCGGACAAGATCACCAAGTTCGGATTCACATTCAAGAAGAACGGGCCTCCCGTTGAGGTTCCCGAAATTCCCGGCGATAAGAACAACGAGCGGGTACTCGACAAGCTGCGCAACTGCGGCCACTTCAAGGAAGTTTCTGTGGGCGGACCACAGGCTGCACCCCACTCGATTCAGCCGCGTCGTCCGGGACGACCGAAGGGATAATCCGATGGCGTGGAAATTCAAATTCATTGGCGATCCACACGACGGGTTTTCAGGCCCGGAAACGGTGACCAAATTCGGTTTTACCTTTCGTAAAAACGGCCCGGCGGTGACCATCCCTGAAGGGGAACATGGGCGTCGAATGGCGATCAAGCTGCGTGGAAACAGCCATTTCAAGGAAGTGAAGTAAGTGGCCTCCCCAGACGCCATTGCGACCAACATCAAAAATGGCGCACTCCAGCGCCTTGGAATTGTCGGGGCTGGCAACACGGCTTCCCCCGAGGATTCCGTGCTGGCCGGTCTGGTGCTGGATGAGATGATCGACGATGCCTATGAGCGGGGAGACATCGGCTTCGTGAAAGAGGCACTGGATGATACGCTCGTCCACGGCCTGAAGGCGATGCTGGCCTACGATCTGGCTCCATACTTCTCGAAACCACGCACGGCGGACCTGCGGGAGGATTCACAGCGGGCACGGATCGAGTTCCGCAAGCGTGCCGCTTCCCCATCGTCCGGTGAGCCAGTGAAGGCGGAATACTTCTGATGTTCCAGCAGATTGCCAAGGCGTCCACCAGCAAAATCCTGCGGGTGTTCATTACCAATTCAAGCACCGGCGTGGGCCTTTCCGGGTTGGTTTACAACAGCGCCGGCCTTACCGCCTATTACATGCGGGAAGGCGCTACAGCGGCCACGGCGATCACGCTGGCGACGATTACGACGCTCGGGACGTGGGAGACTGGCGGATTCAAGGAGATCGACGCCACCAACGCACCCGGCCTGTATGAATTCCACCCGCCAGATGCGGCACTGGCAACCGGAGCCGATTCAGTCACGTTTTTCCTCCGTGGCGCAGCCAGCATGCAAGACACGACGCTGGAGGTGCAGTTGACGGATTTCGACCTGAACTCCACCGCACCCGACGTGAATGTGGCGCAGATCAGCAACGATTCAGTGGCCGCCGACAATCTGGAATTGCAATACGATACCACCGGACTGACAGGTGACACCTTCCCGTCCACGCAGTCGCAGCTTTCCGGCATCGCGAACGTCGGGTCTGCTATTCACCGCCCAGCGCAGGGATATACGCTCACCACCGGCACGCAATCTGCAAACACCTACACGTCCACGGCGGCCTTGGACGGGATTCGGCACGAACATACGGACACCGCTGGGGCGATGGATCTGTATTACGAGTTCAATATCGGTTCGGGTGCCGCGTCATCGGTTCAGATGACAGGCTATCTGTCAAGCACTAACGACACGCTCGGCGTGTATGGTTACGACTGGGTGGCAGCGGCATGGGTCCAGATCGGAACGCTCGACGGGTCCAGCGCGTCCAACAACGTGAATTCCTACGATATGTTTGTTGACATGACCGGGAGCGGTGCGAATAAGGGCCTTGCCCGCATTCGGTTCTATGCCGCGTCCGGACTGACCACAGCGACGCTTGCGGTTGATCAGATTTTCGTGGCCTTTTCGCGCGGCGCAGATACCTACGTCAACGCCCAAGTGTGGTACGACGACAGCGTGGCCAACACCAACACCGTTGTGGGGGTGGATGGCACGGCGGGAAACCCGGTATCCACCCCCGCTGCCGTTGTTACGCTTCTGGCCTCTACAAATCTCAACGGGATTAATGTTACTCCTGGGTCCACCTACACCCTTGCCTCCACATACACCAGCACCCTGTTCTCAGGGCACGGAGGCACCATAGCGCTCGGCGGGCAATCAGTAAATTATTGCCATTTCGAGGACATGTCGGTGTCCGGAATCGGCACGGCAGCCAACGAAATGGAGTTCCACGATTGCGAATTCGGCACCGCGTCAATCCAGAAGGCGCACCTGTACAATTGCACAATTGTCGGACCGCTAACGCTGACTCTGGCTGGCGATTACCGGTTCATACGCTCCCATTCGGGTATCGCTGGAGCCGCATCTCCCGTGATCAACAAGACCGCCGGACAGACAATTTCACTGGAAATCCGGTATTGGTCTGGCGGCCTGACCTTGAACGGATTGGAATCCGGTGATGTGGTAACTATTGGCGGTGAGGAATTGGGAACGATTACGTTAAATGGCGCGGATGCTACCGTGGAAATCCGTGGTCAGTACAAGGCACTGGTGAACAATCTGACCGGCTCGCCCACGGTAACCGATTCCGCCATCAAGGGCTCCGATGTGGCAACGATCGTGACCGACGTGGCCGCGATCCTCCTGGATACCGGAACGGACGGGGTAGCCCTGCCCTCTGCGACTATCGTTGCCATTGCAGACGCGCTTCTCACCCGCGACATGTCGGTGGCAGATGGTGGTGGGGCCAGTGGGCGCACGGTACTTCAGGCATTGCGAACCTTGCGAAATAAAATTTCTGTCGGAGATACCACGATGGTGGTTTACAAGGAGGACGATACAACCGCCAGTTTCACGGGGACCGTCACGCGCGATGTGACCGCCAAAACCCTTGTTGGGATTGATCCGGCATGAGCATGATTTTCTTCTGGATGTCCGGCGGGCCGCTGTCCAGTGCGCTTCTGAGTGGATGCAATGCCACCATTACCTACTTGCGCGAGCGGAGAACAGTGCGGCATATCCCTGAGCGCCGCCGTGTAGTCTATGTGCCGGAGCGGAGGACTGTAACGCCATGTCGGTAGTCACCGTCCGCATCGGCACAGACGATTGGCACCAGTTCGATATGAATATCGGAACGACCGCTGTTGATCTGGATGCCGCCACCAAGATTCTGTGCGAAATCGACCGGGACGGGGAAACCGACCGGGACAAGGATAGCGTTACCCATGCATCCCTGTTCACGGTCGGGGTTACCGGCGGACTTCTGAAACAGCAGTTCAAAATCAACCTTGGTCAGATATTCACCGATGAGAGCGAGCACGGACAGCGGTGGAAGATGCGGGTGACCGTGTATGACGCCATGTATGCGAATGGAAGTCAATTTGAAACCCAGTTCAATCTGGACCTGAAGAAATAATGGAGAACGAATGAGCTATCAGAAAAATCCTCCGCCGACCGTATGGGTAAATGCAGACGCCACTGCGTCATCGACCAGCAGCGTTCAACCGGTCCCTGACGAAGGGCTTGGCACTGATCTGGATATTTCCGCCGCCGCCACGGTGCTGGTGCAGGTGAGCAATCACCCGGATGCGCACACCACCCCGGCGACGCCCGCATGGAAAACGATTGGGACATATACAGCCAGTGCCGCTTTCACGGTGCCCGGCACGTTCAACTGGACCCGCCTGAATTGGAGCGGTAACACGGGAACCGTTACGGCCTACCAGAGCAAATGACCGACGCAATCGCCATTACCGCCTCCACGGTCGATGCGAGAACCCGTGATGGGAACGCTCTCGCTCCGTACTCGAACGGGTATGCCTTCTCCCGCGACCTTCGATATGGCCTGAACGGGCAGGGGTGGGGTGGAACCGTTGCTCTCGTCCGTGCCACAGAGGCCCTGTACCCGGATGCTGCTGGTATCTGGACCAAGGCTGCTTCGGGCGCGGCACGGATCAACACAACCAACGGTCTGATGACAGAAGCCGCCGCGATCAACAAGGTGACGGTTTACAACGCTCCCGGGGTGGGAAGCCCGACTACCGGGTATGGCGTTACCGGCACCGCAAGTGTTTCGGTGGTAGACGACGCAACGGCCCTTGCTGCGCTGGTGGACTCCGGTATCTGCACCTACGCGATCGACATGCAGGGTGGAGGCAGCGGGGGGACGGTGACAGTGACGGGTGCCGCATCGGCGGCCACCCATTCCATGCAGTGCATCGCGCGGCATGTGACAGGTTCCGGGGCCAGCTTCGCCCTTGGTGCGTTGGGTTCCACCGCTATTTCCGGCACGGCCTATGCGCGGTATTTGAGTGAGGGTATTTCCGCTGTGGGCGGGGAGGTGGTGACGTTTACCATCCCTGCGGGGGTGACCATCCGGGTGGTGCTGGTGGGATTGGAGGCCGGTCAAGCGTGCACCACGCCGATCATTACCAGCGGGGCCACCGGCACCCGCAACGCCGATGCCGTGTCTTATAATGCAACGGGACTCGTCACACTGGACGAGTTGACTATCGCGGTGGAGTACATGCCGATCGGCGATCTGCGCACCTCCCGGACGGTATTTGACTTCGGGACGGCCACCAACCGGATCACCATTTATTTGCTCAACACCGCCGCCCGCCCCCACCGCACATTGATCGCATCCAACGGGGTGACTCAGGCCACGTTTGCAAGTGCCGCAACGACGCCTACGCTGGATGCATTTCATACCATCGCGGTGTCTGCCAGAGCCAATGACTTCCGTCTGTACTTGGATGGCGCACAAGAGGATTCGGATACCGCCGGGTCCATGCCCTTGTCGCTCACCACGGGATACATCGGCTGCGCCTACACAGGGACATTTAATCTTGGCGGGTGGATCAGGTCGCTTACCGTTTACCCGTTCGCCATGGCGCAAGGGCAGATGGAGCAAGTGACCGCATGAGCCTCGCACTTCAAGGAAATCCGGTTTTCCGAACCGATCTCCCACTGGGGTCGATTACGACCTACTCGGCGGGCACCACGGACCTGCTGGCAACGTATACCGACGCGGCTATGGCTGCCGCCCATGCCAACCCTGTGGTGCTGGACAGTAACGGCGAGGCGGTCATTTACTGGCAGGCCCAGTCTTACAAGCTGGTGTACAAAAATGCCGGTGGTGCGACGGTCAAGACCGTGGACAACTTCCGCCCCTACGGATATGAGCCGATCCTGTCCGGCGTGCTGGATTCCGCCGATTACGCCACGCTGCAAGAGGCGGTGACGGCAGCGGGGGTGAACACTGTTACGCTGCGTGTGCATACGGCACTTCCGGCAACCGCTAATGTAACCGTACCCTCAACCATGACGCTGGATTTCATTGGTTCGGGTGTGATCAACCGCTCGCCAGGGGTGACGGTGACGCTGAACAGTGCACCGGTGGGGGATATTCATCGGCAAATCTTCACCGGGACCGGGACGACGGCAGGGACATTTGGAGGGGAGAGAATAAATATTCGATGGTTTGGGGCTGTTGGAGACGCCGGAACTACCGACAACGCCGCCCCTATTAGTGCTGCAATTACGGCTGCTTCAGGGTCAGAAATATTTGTCCCTAACGATCATAATGGCGGCGATTACGCTATTACAACATCGCTGACAATTACTGGAACTGCTAGGTTTGTTTATGCTCCAGGAGCACGGATTTATGCTTCTGGGGCAGGTACGATTACCGACACAGGTAGACATTATTATTTGATGGGTGGGGGTGTTGGAGACTCAGGCTCGGATAGAGATATTCGGGGTATTGGGGTATACGTTCTCGGCGGAAATACCTTGTCAGGAACAACTCCGCAAGAGATCATGTACAACCATTTCAAAGTGGATAATGACGTAGCTGACGCTACCGCAGGTGGCGGGTCTAAAGCTAATGCGTTGATGGTTGATCTGCGGTTTGGGGATTCCAACACAAAAGGCGGTCGGCACGCATTGATGGGGAGGCTGATCCAATCTGGGGCAACTAATTCCGCAAATTCAGATAGAAATTATGCAGCCACTATCGGCCAAGTGCTTTCATCTACAGGGGATGGCGGTGGGCCGGGCACCGAAAAGGGGGCTTATTTTGGTATAAACGGGTATTGCGGTTTAAATAGCGGATGTACCAACACACTTAACGCTACGGCGGCAGAATTCAATACAGTTGTAAGCACCGGAGCGTCTACCCTTTACAGAACCGGAATCCAGGTTGCAATGGGGGGTGATGTTAGAGGATCATCCCAAGATATTGGAATCGCCTTATACAATCTTAACAGTGCAACAATTGATATAAAGACGGGGATAAATATTGGACCATTAGGCGGTACTGGAACTACCATCGGCACAGACGGGACTGCGATTAAGGTTGCGCAGACTACTTCCATCACAAATGCGATCAGCATTACCACCAGTGTCACAGGGTCAGTATTGTCTTTTGCATCTGGATCAGTGTCAATTGATATCAAACCTGGTGCGTTCACTGCATACTCAAGCGGATTTGGTATTGAAATCGGGTCACTTGGTGCGGCCAATTCCCCTCATATTGATTTCCATTCTTCTGGGAACAACATTGATTATGATTCAAGGATCAGCGCATCAGGAGGGTCTGGAACTATTGGTCAAGGAACCATTTCAATCGCTGCTGCAATAACAAACCTGACTGGAGTCTTACAAATCGGTGGTACGCAGGTGGTTAAAAGCCGTATAACCGGATGGGCCACAGCCACAGGCACCGCCACCCGCACAACATTCAACACGGCAACCGTTACGCTACCGCAGCTTGCGGAGCGCGTAAAGGCACTGATTGATGATTTGCACGGCACCGCAGGTCACGGACTGATAGGAACATAACATGGACGAAGAATTTAACGACAGCATCCGCCGTTATATTGGTGATCTTGTGCTCACGAACATGCGCTTATCCGTGGACAACGAGGCACTTCGGAAAGAGGTTGAGGGGTTGCGTGCCATGACCCGCTCCCCGTCGCCAGAAGATAAAACCGGGAAGAAATGACCGCCAAGCTCCACCCCAACCCCGTATTCCGCGCCGTCGATGCCAACGGAGACGCGCTGGTCGGCGGACTTGTTTACACCTACGCTCCGGGCACCACCGATCTGAAGGCGACCTACAAGGATTCCGCCGCCGCCACTCCCCACGCAAACCCGATCATTCTGGACTCGCGGGGAGAGGAACAGATTTATTGGGGCACCGGCAACTACAAGATCATCATCAAGGACAGTTCCGACGTAACGATTGATACGATTGATCCGTTCGATCCGCAGGTAGAGGACGCGGTAAACCCCAGCGACAACAAGGTCGTCAACGGCTCATTTGAGGCCGACTCCGACAGCGACGGCACGCCGGACAACTGGACGCTCACGGCGTACACCAACGGGACCATTGCCCGCGACACCGCCGAGAATGCGCACGGCGCGGCAAGCCTGAAGTGCACTTCACCCGGTGGAACCGGCAACGGCGGGGGCTGGGCGAGCGGTGACCAGTTTGCGGTGAGCGAGAACGTAGCCGTGTTGGCTTCTGTAGAAACCAAGAGCAGTGTGGCTGGGGTTCACTCCAAGGCCGAAATGCGGTTTTTCACCGCTGCCGGAAGCTTTCTTTCGTCCAGCACGTTATTCGATCTAAATGGCGGAAACCCTACAAGTTGGACGCTGTACCGGTCTGCGCTAACCCCTCCTTCCACAGCTAGGCACGCGGCAATTTATGTGTACGGCTGCATCGACGACAACACCACGGCGGGGACAACCTGGTTCGACAACTGCGTGGTTCGTGATGCCGATTTACGGATACCAGGAGTGCAAACGCTAACAGCGAGCGCAACGTTGTCTGTAGACGATCAGGGGCTGATTCTGGTGGGCACCAGCGGAGGGGCGGTAACGCTGACACTCCCTACAGACCCAGCAGGCGGCACCGAATACCTTATTGTGCGAACGGATGCCACCAACACGCTGACTATTACACGCGGTGGAACGAATACCATTGACAGGTACGGCACCTCGGCTACGTTGTCTGCGGACAATGACACACTGACGCTGATTTTCGATGGCACCAGCGAATGGCGGGTCACATCACGCATTACACCGCAGGTGGATACCCAGACATTTACCGCCTCCGGCACATGGACCAAGCCCACATGGGGGGTTATTAAAATGGTGCGTGTACGGGCGTGGGGGGGGGGTGGAGGGGGAGGGATTCAGACTGCTGGTGGCGCAAAGGCAGGAGGTGGTGGTGGTGGTGGAGCTTTTGTTGAAGTTGAATTTGACGCATCCACATTAAGTGCGACAGAGACGGTTACCATTGGGGCAGGAGGGGCCGGTGCCGCTGGTGGTGGCGGGACTGCCGGGGCGTCTGGTTTGAATACCACGTTTGGAGCGCACCTAACTGCCTACGGTGGTGGTGGTGGTGGTGCAAGTACCAGTCTGTCAGTAGCAGGGGCAGGTGGTGGCGGTGGTGGGGCTCTGTCCGCTGGTGGTGCAGGGACAGTGGCCGGGACTTCGATAGCCGGAGTTGGAGGTGAGCCTGGGGCTTCAGCGGCAGCTACATCGAATGCTGGACATGGCGGCGGCGGCGGCGGCGATAACACTACAGCACCGGGCGGAGCTTCCTTCACGGGCGGCGGGGGCGGTGGTGCTGGAACTTCGGGTACCACAGGTGTTGGCGGCGCGTCGTTTTGGGGCGGCGGGGGTGGTGGTGGTGGAAACGGTACGGGTGGGACCGGTTCTGCTGGTGGCTTGTCTGTAATGGGTGGCAATGGTGGAACCGGTAGTAGTAACGAGAGTGGCGTTGTCGCCACAAATGGGTCGCAGCCTGGCGGCGGCGGCGGCGGATCGGAAGCACTTCCTGTTGGTGTAGGGGATAACGCCGGGGACGGTGGAGATGGGCAGGTCGTCGTTACGACCATATTTGTAGAGTAACGGATGTCACCCCAATCATTCAATATCATCGGTGGTGCTTACCAGGAGGCTTCTCTGCCCCTCAATACGCAGACGCTGGTCAATATGTATGTGGTGGCTGGCGGCCCTCAGGGAAAGAAGCCGGTGGCGCTGTACCGCTCTCCCGGCCTGACCAGTTGGACCACAGTGGGAACCGGTGCCATTCGAGGATTTGGACATCTGAACGACAAGCTGTACGCCGTTGAGGGTGGCGACTTCTACGAGATCGACAGCAACGGCGTCAAGACGCTGATCGATTCCACGACGATCACCACCACCAGTGGCCGGGTTTCGATGGCGGATCACCTGGGACTGTTGCTGCACATTGCGGATGGGACCAAGGGATACATTTTCAATGGGACGACGCTGGCCCCGATCACCGATGCCAACATGCCGAATGCCACCGTGGTCACGTTCCTCGGTGGCAGGCTTGTGGTGGACGACCCTGCCTATGCGGGGCGCTTTGTGGCGAGTTCCACAAGCCCAACCGTATCGTCATGGGTGGGTGCATCCGGGCTGGCATGGGCAACGGCGGAGCAGCATGCCGACGCGCTGGTGGCTCCCGCCGCGCATGGTGATTCGCTGTACCTGATCGGTGAGGAAACAACCGAGGTATGGCGTCCTTCCGGTGCGCCCATCATGCCGTTCTCGTTCGTGCAGGCCACCGAGGTGGGGTGTGCGGCCAAGTGGTCTGTCGCGCATAGCGCCAGCGGCCTGTTCTGGCTGGCCCAGAGCCACATTGGCGGGGTGCACGTGGTAACCAATTCCGGAGGTGGATTGCATCGCATTTCCACCGAGGCGCTGGACAAGACCATTGCCGAATACCAGTCCACCGCGAGCATCGCGGACGCCACCGGATTTTGCTATGAGCAGGATGGGCATGTGTTCTACCAGATCACCTTCCCGAGCGTGCTGGAGGAAGGCGTGGCGGTGGGGGTGACATGGGTATACGACGCCACCATCGGCCAGTGGCACCGGCGGGCTGCGTGGGATTTGGTGAATGGCCGCTACAAACGACACACCGCCGACGTGGCCACCTACTTTGCGGGCAAGCGGCTGGTGGGGGCGCACGACTCCGGTGCGATCTACGTGCTGGACACGGGGGCTTACTCGGACAACGGCGCGGCGATCCGGTGGGAGCGCAAGACGCCGAACATTGCGGATACGGAAGGAAGCCGCAGGCTGTTCTTTACCAAGCTCACCCTGGATTTTGAAGCCGGTGTGGGAAATGCAAGCGATACCGATCCGCAGGTGATTCTGGACTGGTCAGACGATGGTGGCCGGACGTGGAGCAATTCACTTCAGAGGCCCATGGGAAAGATCGGGGAGTACAAGAACCGGGTTGTATTCAGTCGTCTTGGCTCCGCATGGCAGCGGGTATTTCGTATCGCCGGAGCCGATAAGGTGAAAACAGTGTTGATTGGCGCTACCCTTGACGTGGAGGTTGGCGAGGCATGATTCACAGCGACGTTACCGATGTTCTGGGGCAGCCACACGAACAGGGCAAACTCGGACGCTCCTTGGCTGACTGGATCACAAGCGTTGTAACGGCAATGACCCGCCATTTACTGACGATCGAGGCGAGCGATTACACGAATAGCTGGGCACAGCACGCAAGCTATCAGGCGGTGGCTGCAGTGAAACAGGCCGGATGGGTTAGACTGGAAGGGGCGGTACAGGGGGGTACGGCGGGAACGGCGATCTTTACCCTGCCGGAAGGGATGCGCCCGACCGCTACGATTCGGGACGATGGGGCACAGGTGGAGATAACGGCGGCTGGCGTGGTGACGCCGGATGCCGCTGCGGGAAACACATTGATTTCTTTGGCCGGACTCACATTCAGGGTATAGGTGAACCATGGGATTTCTTTCTGATCTGACCGGGGGTGGTGGCCGCCGACGCGCCTATCAGGCTGCGGCAGAGGCGCAGGGATACATTCGCCCCTACCAGGAGGCGGGCACTGCCGCGCTTTCCCAGATGCAGAACTTCGATCCGTCCTCCGTGGCGATGGACCCGGAATACCAGTTCCAGTTGCAGCAGGGGCAGCAGGGGATCGAGTCCGGCGCGGCAGCACGCGGCGGCCTGCTTTCGGGTGCGAACCTCGCTTCTCTGGCGCAGTATGGACAGGGGCTTGCCACCAACTACGCCGGGCGCAAATATCAGCGCCTTGCGGATATGGCAAATCTTGGCTACGGTGCCGGGGTGAATCTCGGTAACATCGCCCAGAACCGGGCAATGGCTGCCAACCAAGCGACCGCCGCCGGAGTTGGCAATACCCTTGGTTTGATCCAGCAGGGCACGACACTTGCCGCCGCGCCGTTCACGGGGGGGATGTCGCTGGCCGGGGCCGCGCCTGTAACCGGGGGCCTTTCTCCCACCAGTCCCGGCGCTCTCAACTCCATTGGACAGGGCGGTGGCTTTGGGCAGTACAATCCCAACACCATGTATATCGGCTAAGGAGGGGACGCTATGCCCGGCCTGCTTTCACAAATCGGACAAACCGCAGGGCGCTTCCTGCTCGGTGCCGCTGGCGGGCAGCCGTTGCAAGAAGCCATTGCCCGGCAGCAGAACATGGCGATGCAGCAGCAGCAAATGGACTTGCAGCGGCGCAATGTGCTTTCGCAATTGGCCGCGCGCGATTTTGAATTGCAGCAGGCGCAGCAGCAGGCGGCTCAAGCGGATGAGTTGCGGCAGCAGTACCAGCAGGCCGGACAGCAATTGTATCCGGAGGTTGGTCCACCGGCTCCGGCGGGGGTTGCACAGCCGATTCTTTCCCGGCTGGCGGTACAGGGTGGGGATCTGAAAACGGCAGCGGCGTTGAATGCGCCGCAGGAGGTGGGGCCGTTGCAGGAGATTTTCGACCCGAACAGCCCGACCGGCACCAGTTTTGTGCGGCGTAGTCAGGCGATTGGACAAGCCGGCAAGCCGCCCTCTGGATGGACTATCGAAACAGGGCCGGACGGCAGAGTGCGGGTGACGCAAGGACGGCAAGCGGGCGGGATGGGAAAGAAGGAAATTGAGACCAGCGGAGCAGAGGCACGCCGTGGAGTCGGAGATATCGCGGTTGGAGAACGTGTGCTGCGTTCGGCGCAGAATACGCCCGGTGCCTTTGGGGTACGCGGCGCTGTAACGGAAACGGTCGGCGGGTTGCTTGGTCAGATCAATCCGGCATTGGAACAATTTACTTCCGCCGTGGTATCCGGGTCCACCCCGGAGAAGGTAGCTGAGGCTCGTTCAGAACTAGCTTTGAATGTTTCGCGCAGTCTCAAGCAGGTTACTGGTGATGAAAGCGGTCGATATACGGACACGGAGCGACGAATTGCGGAAGATACCCTCCGCACCAACATCGGCGCATCACAAAAGCAGTTGATCGCCGCCACATCCACGCTACTCAAGCTGGAGTATCTATCCCAAGATCGAAATCGCATGACAGCCGGGCTTCCTCCAGAGTTTGACCTTGAAACGAAGGATGGCACAAACACCTTTGGAAATTCCCTTCTCCAGCGTGGATATCCACAAGAAACGGTTATCGACCTGATCGAATCCATGCGCGATCAGCGCCAGCAATTGAAGTCTTTGGGGGCGCCCTGATGGCAGACTTCTTTACCGATCTCGAAAATCGAAAGAAGGAACGCATCGGCGGCGAGGTTGATTTCAGTCAAGCCCTTGAGCAGCGCCAACAGTTCCGTTCCAGTCAGCAGCAGCAACAGCCCGGCCTGAACCCATTGACCCGCGCCAAGATGTCCATGCTGGCAGATAACGTTGATGAGGCGCGTGGCATTTTCAAAAAGAGGTGGCCGCAGGGAGAGTTGACTACTCTGCCTGGGTATGGCGAGCAGATGTTCTTCCGCCTGAAGCCAGACGAGCAATTGCGGCCAGTGGATCCGGCTGGCACACCGGATGTATGGGAACTGTTCGGTGACATTGCAGACGTGGCAGGCGCGGTACCACAACTGGCTGGGGAAACCGCTGCCATGGTCGGGACGCGGGGTGCCGGACGGATGATTCGGATGCTGGCCCCAGCCGGGGGAGGCGCTGCCGGAGAAGCCGCGCGGCAAGTGATGAAGCCAGAGGGCGACGTAAATGTGCGGTCAATTCTTGGCGCTGGCGCGGAAGGCTTGGCGGGTGGCGTTGTCGGAGAAGGCGCGGTAGCCATGGCGAATACCGTGCGCGGAGCCGGATTGACCAGAGTACCTGCCGGGTCGATTGAGGCCATGCAAGCAGGTGAACGGCTTGGTGCACCGCCCTTGATGCCACATCAGCTATCGGATAATCCAATCATCCGACTGATCGGTCGCCAAAGCAGAGCGACCGTTCCGACGGTTGCCAGATCTGAGATGGAGCAGACGGGCTTCATTTCCGATCTCATGCGCGGTATGAGTGGTCCGGAGCGTCGTCAGATTATCCGCGAAGCCGCCAATGCCATGAATCAGGCGGACAGGGAAATCCGCCGCCGCATCACCAAGCCACCGGTATCGCTTCAGGAGGGCGGACAGGCCCTCCAAGAGGGCGTTGAGCAGTGGTGGCAGAACAGTAAAACTGTGGTGGATGGGCTATATTCCGCCGCTCGTGCCGTCGAAGTGCCCAGACTAGACATCACTCCAGCACAGGATGTTGCCAGACAGATAAGGGCTGGAGTGCGTGGTGCTCGCCCCACAATCACAGAGCGGGTAGTTGATCCACGTACAGGAGTCCCACGGAATATTGAGGTGCCGCAAGGAACGATGCGCCTCGGAGAGAATCCGTCCCCCGAACTGGATAAGATACTGGATAAGATCATCGCTTTGGACCCGAACCTGCCGAAAGTCGGTGGAACCGACAGCGTAGGTCAGCTAAACGCTCTTATGGCGGAGCTTTTCCAGCTTTCTCAACCTGGACGCGGAGGAGAACGCGCTCCCGACTTGCTTGCAAGGCGCATGCGCGGCGAACTAAGTCGCACAATGGACAATGTCCGCAATACAAATCCGGAGTTCGTAGGAGCTTGGCGTGAGGCACGCGCAGCGGCCAAGCAGAGATTCGATACTCGGGAGCTAAACATTGTAACCAATGCGGCACGCACGGAGACCCCGGAACAGCTTGCAAGTCAGTTGGTGCAGCCACTCAATGCCACAAATTTGCAAAACCTTCGGAGGGCCATGCCGGGGCAGCAGTGGGGACGCTTTCAGGAGGCGGCCCGTACAGAGATTCTGCGCAAGGGGACGCAGCGTGGGCTGGGGGAGTATCTGGATACCTTCGACAAGCAGACGTTGAACCTACTGATCTCTCCGTTCGATCAAATGCAGCTACGCAATGCGGGGCGCCAGTTTGAGCGACTGGAAAGATCCGGGGTACGCCGCGCCATGGAGCAACAAAGCCGGGATGCTGCCTTTGCACGTCAACTGGTAGATCGGCAGGATACACGCGGCCTCCAAGACTTGCGGCTTCTCATGCGCACCCAAGGGGCAAACAGCGCCTTCAGCAAATCGGTGCGGGCTGGTCTGATCGACAACATCGTGGATGATGTGATGAAAGTGCTGCCAGCGGCGGAACGCGGGCGCACCGGATTGAGGGTGGTAGAAGCCACCGACCTGACACGGGTACTGGACAAATACAGGTCCTCTGGCGCACTTCAATTGTTGACCAAGGAGGACCGCAGAATCCTTGAGGATGTCCGGCTTTATGAGATGTTCCGTATGGGTGCGGCAGATGCTGGCACATCCCTGGAAGCTGCACAGACCATTTCTGCGATTGGAGAATTGAGACCGACGGCGATTCGTGGGTTGTTGCGCCACATGACCATCGGGAGGCTATTTACTTCGGATTGGGGGCGTAGGTTGCTGACTGGAACGGGAGATGTGGCACCGCGCCCCTACAACATCCTACGGTGGACTGCCATGGCCGCCGGAGACATCGCCACCGATCTCAAGGGAGACCAAGAGCCACGCCAAGAGCGTACACAATGATCCAGAAGATTGCCGATATTTCCAACCAGACCTGTCTCATGCCTCAAGCATACCAGATTGGTGGATACCTCTTGATGATCTAGATCCTTGCCGCAAAAAGAATGCGGCTAACCAATAGCGCCCCCTCTTCCTCCCACGGCACCCTGCCTAAGCAGATCAGCTAGCGGGTCTGCCGGAGGGGGCGCTTCAATGCTTTGCTCATTCAGATGTCCTCCCCGTCTTCTTTCCGCCACACAACCCCGCCTCCCAACTCGTATGTACACCACGGACACAGCATGTAAAGATGTTTTAGTCCATCGTCGCCTTCAACGTAAGTTGCGGCTGAGTTGTGGGCTACCTCATGCCCTCCAAATCCCACCTTGCACCTTTCGCACGGAATCCAGAAGGTGCCCAAAAATGTTGCGTATAGCCAATGTATGAATCTCATACCTATCCTCCAAACACCCTTTCCTGCATCCGCCGCACCACCGAGGATGTATGCCCCTCTGTCAGGTGTGCGTAACGCTTTACCATTGTCAGCGTCTTGTGTCCCATGGCCTCCGCCAGTTCCGCAAGCGTGGCTCCGCTCATCGCCAACTCGCTGGCAAAACTGTGGCGCAAGTCGTGCCACCTGAAATCGCCCAGCCCAGCCCGGTTGACTGCCGATTCCCATGCGGTGCGGACCACCATGGGGCCGCTACCGGAAGCGGAGGTAAACACGTAGGGAGAATCCAATCTTCGGATGATTCCCCTCAGCGCATCCAGCGCCGGGCCGGAAACGTGGCATACGCGAGATTCACCGTTCTTGGTGTCCTCCAGCCGCAGCCTTCCGCTTCTTAGATCAACCCGGTCCCAGGTGAGGCCGAACTGTTCTCCCGCCCGCATTCCGGTGGCAAGCGCAACGAGAACCGCAGCATGCAAAAGCGGGTTGCGCGAGGATCGGCATGCTCCAAGCAGCCTTTCGCGCTCCTCCATTGACAGGAAACGGCACCTTCCCTTTGATTCCCGCAGTCCCAAGGCATTCTTGTTCAGCCGCTTCGCCGGATTGCTGGAAAGCCACTGGCGATCAACAACTGCGAACTCAAGGGCATGGGACAGAACGGACACATATCGTCGCTTGGTGGCCCCGCTACGGCCTTCCAGAGCATCCAATGCATCCCCGATGTGAGATGGTTGGAGATTGGAAATATCCATTGAGCCGATCTGTGCCGTCCACCAACTGATCTGCGGCAGTTGAATCCGCCTTGTGCTCTCGCGCTTGTGGGAGAGCACCTTTTCGGTGTACAGGAATAGGAGATCGCGCACGGTGTGTTTTGGATCGGCGCTCTCAGGCTCGTACCGCCGCGCCCACAGCAGACATTCCCTCTTGGTGTCGAATGTCCTGGAAGCGGAAATGCCGTTGTCACGGATACGCACCTGCCAGCGGGAGCCGCGTTTTATGAAGGTGGACATGGTTTATCCTCCCCAATCGTGCCGGTTCTCCGGCAGATTACCGTGGCAGGAGTTGCACAACTCCTTACCCCGCCATGCATATCCACCATCGAACAGGAACGTCCCACATTTGCTCTTGTGTTTCCCGCATCTAGTATAAAATTGCGCGTCGTATTCCAGATACTTCTTCTTGTCCGCTTCCAGGCGTTATTCCAAAATCCCTGCAACTCCGCGTCGGTGCCCTCCGGGTGAAGTTCGTACTTGCCGGATCCGTCGTACCAGCACTCGGGCTTGTCGTTTGTGCTCATCACTCACACCTCCCAAAAAGATCACTTGCGTGTCCAGCATCTGCGTCACCCGTGTTGACGTACAGCAGATAGTGAAGCACCTCATGTTTCCACGCGACGCGGCTGCCCAGCAGGATCGTGTTGGGCGGCAGGTACTCGCCTGAGCACCCGGCGACGTACCACCGGCACGGGAACTTAGGAGGCATCTGCACCACGGACAGGTCCGCGAAAGCACCCGCGGGCAGGTCCGCGCAATCCTGTGCCTCGGCGAACTGCGCGGCCAAATAGGTCACATAGGTTTCGTCAACGTAGACCCCCGGCGGCTGCGGCGTAAGGGCATCGGCTTGCCCACAAGCGGCGAGCAGGAACAGGATGGGGAGGATGCGCTTCACCCCTCTCCCTCCATCCCCTCGGAAAACCTGCGCCACTTCTCAGCGTCTGTGCGGAGTTCTTCCATCTCCCGCAGCGTTTTCTCGTCCACGAGATAGTAGGCGCCAAGCTGCTGGTCTTCTCCGGCGGTCAGGTCAGTCAGTTCTGTACGCAGCCGGTCAATCTCAGCAAGCAGATCCGGCGTCTCCACGGGCAGGAAGGTTTCGTGTGGAAGTGGCCGGCCGTTTGCCGCAGCCGACAGGTTATCGAGAACGGGAACTGGGGCATCGAGTGCCCCCGCCATCTGGTATGCTTCGGAGCATACGGTGCGCAGCCGGTCAATCTCCGCAGCCGTCCCCTCCGGGTGAAGTTCGTACTTGCCGGATCCGTCGTACCAGCACTCGGGCTTGTCGTTCATTTTATCCTCTCTTTATTCTTCGCACGCTCCGTTAGCACATAGGTATGCCCACCACGTTCAGTACCGATATCACGGACCCTCCCTTTTCCACGCACAACTTCAATGCGGGCCTCTTTTGCACATTCCGTGCAAAGAGCACGGATGTCTCCGACATTGGTACTTTTCCACCGCACATTGGCGTCGTAAAAGCATTTTTCTCCGCAGAGATCACACAAATAGTAATCAATCATTGCCATTGTATTTTCTCCTTACCGGTCAAACTAATTGTCGTAGCCGCGTGATTAACGGCGGGTGGCGGCGTCAGCGTAGACCATCGCCCCTCACCTCCTTAAATTCCACCACCCACACCGCCGCTCACACACCGCCCCCTTCGGTTTTCCCAACCGGGCCCGCAGCCACGGATGGATGCGCATGGCGGTGACAATCCCGCACGGCCCGGCCGCCACAAACGCGATCCACACCCCACTGCCAACCCCTTCGTTGCCCGCCTGGGCAATCACCGCCGTCAGGTAATACCCCCCGGCGCCCAGGCCGAAAGAGGTAACTGCCGCCAGCACGTAATGCCCCCCGTTCACGTTCAGGCTTTGCATCCCCAGCAGCAGCACGGTGGCGTACTGGGCCAGAAACACAGTCATGGAGTGGGTCATAGCACCCCCTCAACCATTGCAATCCGTTCCCCAATCCACCGGCCGCATGGCACAGCCCAACTGTTTCCCAGCGCCTTGTAGCGCGGGCCGTCCGGGCATCGATCAGCCGGTTTGTTCCGGTATGGAACCAGCGTGTAGCCACCGGGAAAGCCCTGCAACCATTCGCACTCACGGGGGATCAGGCGGCGGACGGACATTTGCGCGGCCACCGCCGGAGGGTGCGCGCCAGCGGCTAGCGGGTGGCACGGGTCGCCGGGCTTCGGGTTTGTGCCGCACCGCTTGCCAGCCTCGCTGGCGTCAAAACCTTCCCCGCGCAGGGTATGGACAACGATCGGCGCTTCGTGATTGCAAGTGAGGGTAGGGGTCGTCCCATCGTCACTGATTTCCGCGCCGCCTTGGCCGTGGGCCATGATTACCAGCCGGGATTCTTGGGCCTCGTTATCCGCATGGGGTGAGGTGGTAAGCGGTGCCGCGACATCCGCCGCAATCAGGTGGCCGCTTTGGGCCTGGTTGTCGTCTGCGCCACATGTTCCAACGCCACTCGCAGTGAGGGCGGCAACTCCCGACCCCGCTTCTCGGCGCGGCGCAGGATTCCCGCGCACGCCTTCGGGCTCAAAAAGTACCGCTGCGGGATCGGCGTCGGGTCCAGAACCGACGACAACGAACACACGCTGGCGTCGTTGGGCCAGACCGAAATATTGAGCGTCGAGAATCCGCCAAGCTGCTCGCGCCCGGGGTCCGCCAACCATACCCGCACCCGGCCACCGTCCGCGTTCAAGTGGACTGACGAGGGGGATGTCCGCTCCGACAAGGCCCGCCAGGAAACAGCCGAATGCGTTGTCACGGGTGGAGAGGACGCCGGGGACGTTTTCCCACAGACCCCAAACAGCTTCTGTTGCATGGTAGATCTCTACAAATTTGAGGGTGAGGTTGCCACGCGCGTCATCCAGTGACTGGCGCAGCCCGGCCACGGAAAACGACTGGCATGGAGTCCCCCCGGCCAGCAGGTCGATCTTCCCCCGCCACGCGCTCCCGTCGATCTGCGTCATGTCGCCCAGATTGGGCACGTCCGGGTAATGATGGGCGAGCACCCCGCAAGGGAATGGTTCGATCTCGGAAAAAAACACCGGTTCCCAGCCAAGCTGGCGCCAGGCCATTGAGGGGGCCTCAATACCGGAACAAACGGTGGCGTATCGCATCACCCCGCCCCCTTGAATTTGAGGACCAGGCAAACAGCGGTCTCATGCGTATCGAGATACAAGCACTGAATTTTCCAATCGCCTGTTGGCTGCGGCTTCACCGGCCTGCGCGTCATCGTTTTCCACCCATCCAGCAGCGCCCGGAACGCGGCATCCGCGTGGATGCGCGGGTGGATCTTGCGATAGGGTTCCTTCTCGGCCATCAGCCGCCCTCCAAACAGGACAACAGGCGTTGCGTCTGCCATTGCCGCTCGGCGTCCCAGGCGGCGTCCCTGGTGGCGGCCCTGGTGGCGTCCCAGGCGGCGTCCCTGGTGGCGGCCCTGGTGGCGTCCCAGGCGGCGGCCCTGGTGGCGTCCCAGGCGGCGTCCCAGGCGGCGGCCCAGGCGGCGGCCCAGGTGGCGTCCCAGGCGGCGTCCCAGGCGGCGGCCCTGGCGGCGTCCCAGGCGGCGTCCCAGGCGGCCTCCCAGGCGGCGGCCCTGGCGGCGGCCCAGGCGGCCTCCCAGGCGGCGACCTTGGCGGCGTCCCTGGCGGCCTCCCTGGCGGCGGCCCAGGCGGCGTCCCTGGCGGCGTCCCTGGCGGCGGCCAAATCTTCTTCGCTGATTTCTCCCTGTGCGAAAGCGCGTGCCGCCTCAATGGCTTTTCGCGGACGGTCGTCCCCCGGATTGCTTTTCTCAAAAACCGGCAGGACCCGCTCGGCGCAGTCGGCGGCAAACAGCCGGGCGGTGATCTCGTTCCATTCCGGTAGCCGCCGAATCAACCGGGTCCTCCGCACCACCAGTACGTGCTCATCCTTGGGTACCCCCTCGCCGCTTACCTCTACCTCGTACAACTCCGGTCCCAGCCAATCAATCAGCCCGTCACGGGTGACCACGTGGTAGCCGTTCTCGCACGGCTTCAGCCTTCCCTTGACAGAAGGCATCCACTTTCCGGGCTTGTCCCCCCGTGGCAGGTGCCAAATCCCTTGACCGAAGGGGGCGGCACCATTCGCCGCCAGCACTTTGTAATATTTTTCCTTCTCGGCCAGTTGTTCAAGTTCGGTGGTCATTCTTTCCCCCCCGCCGCAATGGTTTCCTGCCGCTTTTTCCATGCGCTACGCAGCGCATCTCGCGCCTCTTTCGGGAACGTCTTGATGCGCTCTCCGATCTTTTTGATATCGTCCGACGTCTCCGCCATGGCAATGGACATCTCGGCATCGCTTATGAGATCCTCCACGGTAATGCCGGGGTCTTGCGGTTCGGTGGCTTCATTGGCCCGCCCGGAATCCAGGGCCGCGTTTAATTTCGCGGCTGCGGAGGGCTTCTGATCGTCGGCGTAAGACTCGCCGGTCACGTCAATGATCTTCCCGGTCATTTCCTCTGCGGTCATGTCCCCGCCCAATTCGTTCGGGAACGCCTTGCGCAACGCCCCAGCCTCGGCAACCTTGGCGAGTTGGCCATGACACCGCTTGGCCCACATGGCATTCGGATGATCGTCATTGCGGCCTCTTGTCGCGTATTCCTCGCGGTAAAAGGCGGTGTTGGAGAATGCGCATTTTTCCCCCTGGATGATGCGGTACACCGTGATCCTGCACCATTCGGGCACGGTGATCCCCTGAAATTCAACGGAGGGACCGAACACGGGTTCATCCTGTCCCGCGTAATCCCCCGTGCGGAAGGCCGTGGTCCGGTATTCGTAGATGCCGGGCATTACCACGTCGCGCATGCCCTTGGCACCGGTCTTTTTGTCCTCCACGTACATGGGAACGATGTGAACCGGCTTCTTGAGTGGATCCAACTTGCGGGCCTTGCAGTAGTCCACGACCATCAACATGGATTCGGGCTGGGCACCCGGATACAGATTTTGCAGGGCAGACCATGCGTGCGGCTCAATGCCACGTTCGGTGAGCGCCGTCTGTAGATCGGCAGAAATGGTAGTTGATGCGTTTGTCATTGGTCAGTCCTCCATGTACGCCCATCCGGGCATCGTCAGTTCGGTAATCACTTCCGGATAACCCGGCCACTCATCCTTTTTCTTGCAATCGGCCAATCTGCGCAGGGCGGCGCGTATCTGCTGGCGGCCCTTTTCTACAAAATCCTCCGGCAGCGTGTAGAGAGCCACTTGGAATGGTCGCGCCTTCTCCACCGCCAAAAATACCATCGGCAACGCATCTCCGGTCACGGCCTCGACCCCGCCGGCATAGAACGCCTCCTGCCGGTGGTAGCCGAAATTGACCACGGAACGGGCGAATGCAGACGGATGGGCGCTATTTGTGCTCTTTAGGTCAGGGATGCACAACTGCGCTTGCTCCCCGAGATAATCTGGACGAGCACGGCAAAGAAGCCCCGTCTCCGAATCGGTCCAGTAAATCGTTTGTTCCGGTGCGCCACCGGCCAACATGCGGGATGCACGAGGGTGATTCCGCACCGCCGTGGCCATAGCCCTGGCCATATCAAGGTCGTCCTGGGACACGACGGTGAGTCCGTTTTCTTCGCATTCACGCTCAAAGTCCGCCCATGCCGCCTTTCCATCCTTGGTGCGGCGGTCCACCTGAGGGGCCACGCGGTAGAAGTCTGCCAAAGTGTCCGGTTCCAACGTGGCCGAATGGAACAAGCTGCCGAAGCGCATGGCGTCGGTTTCCTTTTCCTCCGGCTTGTCGGGGTTGAGCACCCTGTCCCAATACACCGCTGGGGATTGCCGGACAAGTTCCAATTGGGAACGTGACGTACCGGGTCCGCTGTGGTACTGCTCGGCGGGAATGCCGGGATAGATGCCGGGGGTCACTTCACCAGCCATATTGGTTTTTCCTTTAATGCGTCCACAGCCAATGCGCTGTGGCGATGCTGATGATGAGAATAGCGGCGCCGATGCAGACGGTCAGTACGGCTTCGGATTGCGCCTTCAGGTTTTCCAGGTTCATCAATTGCCCCCCCCATGCCACACCAGCGCCCACGCGGCAGCCGCCACCATCATGGCGAACGCCCCAATGGGAGCAACGTAGAGGGTGAAATAGTTCTCCTGGCCGACGTCCATCATCATCAGGCCAGCGCCCATCAGGACGAAGCCCGCGACGATTACGCCAAACAGGGCCAGAGTTATCGCTCTTGTGTCGATTTTCATGTCTCCCCTTTCCTCCATGTCAAATCCTCGTTGTAGACTCCATCTGACCCATAGCCGGAGTTTCCTGTCTTTGGCAAAAGACGCTGGTTGCAGACCAGACACTTGGCGCTACCCTTGCGCCGCTCGTAGTCGTGGTCTACGTGACATGCGGGATAGATCATGTTACATGCCCCCAGTTTCTTCCATAGCGGATGTTGTAAAGCGTTCCGGGATGGATTCCGAGCCGCTTTGCCAAATCCGCCAATTCTCCGGGCCGCGTTGGCACGAAAGTGCGAATCATTTTCACCTTGTCCTCGGTCAGCTTCGAGCACCCATGCCCCTGCCCGCGAGACCGGCACGAATTTATCAACGGGCGTCGCTTCCAGTACAGGTTCTCCAGGCGATTATCACTTTGGTTCCCGTTCAGGTGGAAGGCTCCACTGTCCTCGGTCGGTGGAGGACCAACGAACGCACGCAGCACAAGCTGGCCAAGCCCGGCGTACTGTTGTGGTCGTTCGAGCGTGGTTGCCACCATATGTACGCCAAATCCTCCCGAACCGGCCTCGAATGACCGCAGGATGTTACCGCCGACTCTCCGGCGGACACCCAAGGTATTCACTATCCAACGGGGCACGGATTTGACGCGACCTAGATCGGATACCTCGTAAATGCCCTCCCACCCAGTAACCGGTCGCCAGATTTCGTGCGCATGTTCTGCACTGCATTGTCGTGTTTTCATGGTTCCTCCTTAATGGAGCCTCCGGCAGGAATCGAACCCGCGACCCGCTGCTTACGAGGCAGCCGCTCTTCCATCTGAGCTACGGAGGCAAAATATCCACGCTGTGCGCATCGGCTGGCGTGGGCAGCCCTCAATCAGATAAGAGGCGCACTTCAATTTGGTTCAACAAAAGTTTGGCCCTCACCCCCGGAAAGGAGGAAACGGAGGTGGGGCCTGGATTCTGCATCTGCGGCAACCAGATGTGCGCAGAACCCAAAACGAAAGCCATGTAATTGTCTGTTTTCAAGCCCAGACTGGATTCCAAGTTGATTTATACAAATCAACGTAAGCGCCAGTCACCTCCTTTCCCCCAAGGGTGCCCCCGGCTCTGGACCGGTTTGAGACCGAGCCGGGGGCTGCGACCAGCAGGGATGGGGGGAACCTGCTGACCACGGACAAAGCTTAGATCATCTTTCCGCCGAATGCAATGCGCCATGCACAAAAAGTTTGTGCTTGACGGTGAAAATTCCTTCGGGTAGTCTCCCATCTATGGATATGCGCAAATGGATTCAAGTGACTACCCCGGATGAGCGCCGCGATGTGGCGGAAGCCGCTGGAACGACAGTGGGCTACCTGTACAACATTGCCGGTAGGTCGCGTCGCCCTTCCTCTGATCTTGCCATGCGACTGGAAAAGGCCACAGAGCACATGCGGGGGCGTCGCCTCAAGAAGGAATCCCTTTTGTGGCCTGAATAAAACCGACCCAAAGGAGGATGAAGATGGCATCGGCAAAAATCAGACAATGTGAATTCTGCGGGCGCGAACTGACGATGCGCCCAGGAGAAATCCAGGACAACTTTCGGCATCGAAAGTCGTGCGGACCGGTCTGCTCCGGAAAACTCCGCGCAATCAGTTGCGCCCGAACCCGTGAGCGAATCAAGAACAGTCCGCCAGAGCGGCGTGAACCCATCCGATGGGAAAACTTTTTGCCGGAACCGCCCGATCTGCCATTAGTGGAGATGCCGCGCGAGGAACTGGAACGAATCGCCCAGCCCCATCGAGGTGTGCCTGCCGTGAGCTACGCGGCGTGGAGGAGAGTATGAGCGTCTTGACCATTACCCAACTCATTGAGCCATGAACACGGATTTCCGCGTTTCCGTCCACTATTTCGAGCACACCAAGACAAAGCGACTGCGCCGGGCGCTTGGCTATGAGGGTGTGGTCGCACACCTGCGCTTGATGGCGTTCGCGGCCCGTGAAAAGGTGGATGGAGTGTTCCGCGACATGGAGCCGGACGAGATCGAGGAAGCGGCTGGATGGGATGGTGAGCCGGGAGCGTTTTTTGCTGCCGTAACTGATAAAAAAATAGGCTTTCTCGAAGCGTCACATTCGAACCAATGGGGCACCGCCTGGGCACTTCACGATTGGGCGCATCACAACGGCTACGCCATGCACGCCAGCACACGCTCAGCACAAGCAAGAATTGCCGCAAGTGCCCGTTGGAAAAGGGAAAACGCATCATGCTGCCAGCATTGCGGACAGCAATGCGGTGAGCAATGCTCAATGCATGCTGACAGCAATGCCCCTTCTCCTTCTCCATCTCCATCTCCTTTTCAAGAAAAAAAAACCTCTTCGAGGTCAAAAAAAAGCATGCGCTTCGCTTTGCCTGAGTGGGTTCCACAGGAAGCCTGGAAGGGGTGGGTCGAAATGCGGCAGCGATCCCGCAAACCCCTCACGCCGAGAGCGATGGGCATGGCGGTAAAGAAACTGGACACACTTCGGCAGGTTGGACACGATCCGGCAAGCGTGCTTGACCAGTCCACGCTGCATACCTGGGCCGATCTGTACCCGATCAAGGGCCAGCAGGCTGGCGGCACCAGCGAACGGGATGCTCGATTTTTGGGAGGCGGGAAATGATGAAGCCGGAATTTCTGGAGGGCCTGAAGCGCCTTGAGCGCAATTTCGGGCGGGAATACCCCGCAGACCACGTTACCGACCTCTTCGGCAGACTGTGCGGCTATCCAGGCCACACTTGGCACAAGGCCGTTGCCCGCCTGCTGGACGAATGCCGGTTTCTGCCGATCCAGAAGCAATTCGTCGAGGTGCTGGAAGCCCTTACCCCGCCGCGCCAGGCGATGCCCGCTCAAAACCCTGATGAGCCGTTCGAGGAGGTGACGATGGTGCAGCACAAGGCCAATGGGGCCTTGCATGCGGCGCTGGTAATCGCGATCCAGGATGGGCAAGAGGCGTGCGAGGAGTTGAATTTCGCCGTGGCCGACATGGCGCAGGCCGATCCCGCTCACTGCCCTTGCCGGAATGGCCTAATGCTTTTGCAGGCGGTGCGAGTGAACGGGAAACGCGGAGCCACCCATTACGCCGGGCCATGCCGGAACGGATGCAAGGGAGCCGAGAGGATTCCCAGCCTTGTCGTCTATGACCCCTCCACTAGCAAGGTTGTCGGCAGGGTGGTCAATGGACGGGTGAGGAAAATGCTCGTGTGAGACGAAGATGGTAAAACCCTATGGGAGGTATAGGTTATGGGTGAGCAAGAGCTTAAAGGGGCTTTTACGGAGCCGGATGTGAAAATCTCGTTTTGGGCGGGAGAGAGTGGCCAGAGCCGTCGGTTGATGGAGTTGGCCGCGAGAAAGCAAGAGGATGCTGCCCGCGCCCTTGCTTTGGGCGGGGTTCGATTCCCGATCATCCGCTCCCAAGGACGCAAGCCGGTTCGATGGGTTCGGTATGCTGTGCTGGCGTTGACAGTAGCAACTTTACTGGGGGTGTGGATAAATGGATAACACACTGAATCTGCTGACACATGATGTTGTGGATAACATTGAGGCTGTCCGGCTGGAAGAGTTGGACAACGGCGCACTGAAAATCACATTTATCGCCAGCAAGGGGAAAGAGGGCGTTTTGCTGCTTTCTCCCCCGTTCGGAGTGGACAAGGTGCAAATACTGGAGAGGTTGAGCGTTTCCGCCCAGATCCTGGAACCCGATCCGGAGGAACTGGTCAGCATGAGCGCGGAGGTTCAATCGCTTTATGACCAGATGCCGGATACCACCGCCCATTTCCATGGCCCCTGCGGTGGAGTGTCATTCAAGATTCCGCACCTTTCCGAGGATTGTACCGCCTTGGTTCCGGCCTACAAGTGCCACTCGTGCGGAAATATTGAAGTGCGGGAGGTATGATGGAAATCAATATCGGGTTGCCGTGGCCACCCTCCACCAATCACTACTGGCGGCACGGGATTGTTGCTGGCAAGCCGAGGATATTCCTGGGCAAAAAAGGCAAGGACTTCCGGGCGGAGGTCTTGCGCCAATGTCAGATCATGCGGATCGGCGGGTTAAGGCTTACAGGCAGGCTTGCCGTTACCCTCACGCTTTCCCCGCCGACCCGCGCCAAATGCGACCTTGCCAATTATGAGAAATCCACGATCGACGCTCTCCAGGTGGCCAAGGTCTACGTGGACGATAGCCAGATTGATGACCTGCGCCTGATTCGTGGCCCGGTTGTAAAAGGTGGACGAGTTGACGTCAAGATTTCCGTGATTCCACCCACGCCGTAAGAATTCGCAAGACCGCCCGCCGCACATTCGCCCGGTGAACGTTGAGCACGGCTCCGGCATTCGTGTAGCCATATCCACTCACAAGAACAAGACGCGCCGCCAGGTTAGACGGAGCACGCTGGTTGAACTTGGGCAAGCGGTTGGTTGCAAGTGTCCATTGACGCGGATTGAGAGCGCCTTGGGCCTGTTTGATGGGAATGGGCATTAAGTAATCCTTCACATGGTTTGTTATTTTGATTTTTCACCCCTTTTTGATCCTTCCGCGTTGTAGTCGTTCGATATGGGCGTTAGCGCGGTCGATTGCGCGTTGTGCACGAGCGTTGATCGCGATGGATTCACGCAAAATGCGTTTTTGATCCTCGGCGATGCGTTCCAGGTTAAGGGTTTGGTGCATGGTCATCGGTCAGTCCTCCAAATACATACGAATCTGGGCAGCCTGCCATTCGCGTTCTGCGTCCCGCGCTGCGTCCTCTGCGTCCCATGCTGCGTCCCGCGCTGCGGCCCGTGCTGCGTCCCGCGCTGCGGCCCGTGCTGCGTCCCGCGCTGCGGCCCGTGCTGCGTTCCATGCTACGTCCCGTGCTGCGTCCTCTGCTGCGGCCAGTGCTGCGGCCCATGCTGCGGCCCGCGCTGCGTCCTCTGCGTCCTCTGCGTCCCATGCTGCGTCCCGCGCTGCGGCCCGTGCTGCGTTCCATGCTACGTCCCGTGCTGCGTCCTCTGCTGCGGCCAGTGCTGCGGCCCATGCTGCGGCCCATGCTGCGTCCCATGCTGCGTCCTGCGCTGCGTCCTCTG
>JAOUMB010000066.1 GCA_029881725.1 Nitrospirota bacterium | reverse complement strand
CCTGGGGTCGCCTGTACACCAGCAAGCTGCCGGTCACCGCCGTGCACGTGCTCAACGAGGACGCGCTGCCGTTCTTCGAGCGGCACCAGGCGGCAATCAAGACCATCCTGTCCGACAACGGCCGGGAGTTCTGCGGCCGGCCGGACCGGCACCCCTACGAGCTGTTCCTGCAACTGGAGGGCATCGAGCACCGCACCACCAAGGTCCGCCGCCCCCAGAGCAACGGCTTTGTCGAGCGGCTCCATCGGACCCTGCTGGACGAACACTTCCGCATCCAGGGCCGCACCAAGTGGTATGAGGCCGTCGAGGAGATGCAGAAGGACCTGGACGCCTTCCTGGAGGTCTATAATCGCAAGCGGCCCCACCAGGGCCGGGGCATGAACGGGCGGACGCCCTACGAGGTGTTCGTGAAAGGGCTGCCGAAGCCCGATAGTCAGGAGGAAAAAGCGGCCAAGAAAAAAGCCGCTTAAACAAACACCCGCCAGGGGGCGGGTGTCAGGTAATTACTGTCACTGTACACACTTGTTGCACTTAGTTTTTGACCTCATGAATAAGATTAAAACGAAGCACGCTAATGCTGGCACAAACACATAATTTATATAGAAAAAAATAAAAACGAGAGGCGTAACTAACCATATTATGCTGCTCTCAAGTAAAAATATTCTTGTCTTTAATTTCATGCGCACACAGTGACCCTAGTGCGGAGATTAAAATCTCTATAAAAGCTATATAACATATCAACAAGAATCATTCGTACAAGGCTGCACCAATTCCACCACCAACGCCGGCCAAACCACTTGCCACCTGTCCCAGCGATGGCCGGGAATTTTTGTACTTATTGAATCTAATTAATTTGTACAACTGATAGGCTAATATGTCTCGCATCATTTCTAGTGGACCCATTTGCCCAGTTTCAACTTGATAGTATGCCCATAAATAGTGCTCCGCATCCCGCAGCAATTCGTTATCAAACCCGCATTTTGCGCGCTGGTCATAAGCCTGTTGCCATGCCCGCTCTGAGTCGCCACCCGAACTATCAAGGTATTGTTGAGCCAGTTCTTCTGCAGTTATCAGCCCCGCCGGATCCATCCTATTCACCGGATCATTAAGGACATACCCATAAAGGTTCGCATCCCCCCCATCAAACCGAATCGGGTCCTTCGCGGTCCACCTGCCCATCTCCGCATCGTAATCCCGCGCCCCAAACCGGGTGAGTTTGGTATCAGAATCATAAATCCCGCCCGCAAAGCCGAACGGCTGAAAACCGGGATTGCTATCAAAGATCACGTTACCGAACGCGTCGTAACGCATCTCTTGTACCACAACTCCGGTGGCGGTATCGACATCCGAAGCGGGAGGCCACGGTTCCCATGCCTGCGCTTGTCCCGAAATTACCCGTTCGGAAGTAGCTCATATCAGCCTGGGCATGGTCTCTTGATTCCCATCGCCATACGGGCAATGTCACCTGACCGACGTGATCCCCACCCCATTCATCGGCCCATGTCACCGTGCGCATAGCACAAGGCCGCCCGCCCCTTGCGGGACGGACGGCCTGGATGCCTTGCCGATTCCCTTGCGGGTCACGGCTTACCTCGTTTGAACTTTTTCCGGGCCTACTGCACCGCCGCCATGGCGGCCATCTGCTCGTCGTGGTTGCGCTGTTCCAGGCGGGCGAGCTGGCGTTGCAGCTTGGCGGCCTTTTTCGGCTGGCCCATGGCGTCATACATGGCAATCATGCGGCGCAGGGCGTATTCGCTGTTGCCACCCACCAACTTGGCGTATTGCCGCAGGGTGGCCAGCGCCGCCTTGTGGTCGCCGGTGGTGTGGTACAACTCGGCCAACTGCGCAACCGGCTCGGCGGACGTGGGGTCCAGCTTCGCCCAGTGGCGGTACATGCCCTCGGCGGCCTCATACTGACCGGCACCCACCAGCGCATGGGCCAGACGGGCCACGGCGGGCACGAAGTTCGGGGCGACCCGGTGCACCGATGCGAGCACCTCGATGTCGTCGCGGGCGCTGGGCAGATCCAGGAACGCCGCCATGTAGGTGGCGCGCATCATGTTGTCCGGAGCCATGGAAACGGAGGCGGCCATGTAGCGCAGGCCCAGTTCGGAATAGCCTCCGGCCACGATGGCGGCGCCGCGGATGAAATATTCTCCGCCCGGTCCGCCACCGCCGGTGCGCACCAGGGTTTCCGCATCGGCGCGGGATTGCAGCGGATTGCCCGCCAGCGCCGGAGTGGCCGCGGTCAGCGCGATAAATGCCGCCGCCGCGGCTGCCTTGATCAATGTCTTGTTCATTACCCAGTCTCCCGTCTTCGTCTTAACATTCCGGCCGCAGGCGACCGGGTCCTTCCCTTCCGGCCGGAGCCGGATGCACATTCGGTGGCGATGGTTGTGGCTAAACGGTCCCGTCATCCCATTCCCACCCAACCGGTTGCCCGCCGCCCCGCGAGGGGTGGGGCGGCGGGCTTGCCCAAAGGCCGGCTTTTGGGTGGTGGGAAGGTCCGGAGACGTGCGGTGCGGTGCTCGCCTCCGGGGACGGGGATGGCCGGCTATTGGGCATTACCGGTTCTGGCCATCGCCATATCAGCGGACGGGGGTGCCCTGTCGGGGTCCCGCCCGGGGTTCTGGGCCTGCGCCGTGGCAGGCTGATTCGCCCGTTGGCGAATCTCCTGCATGCGGCGCGAGGCATACTCATCCTGTCCCTTGAGGTCGCGCAGGCGGGTGTAGACGTTCATCGCCTTGTGCCACTGCCCGGCAAACAGGTACAGGTCTCCCAGCCGCGCCAGCGGCTCGCCCTGGCCGGGGCGCATGCGGGCCCAGCGCAGATAGACGGATTCCGCCTCGGCCGTGCGGCCGTTCTGCTCCAGTGCCCGCCCCAGGCGGCCCAGCAACGGAACGTAATGCGGCGCGATCCGATTCAGCGCCGAAAGGGTGATTACGTCCCCACTGGGCACCGTGCGGTCCAGGTGGGAGAGGAAATAGATCTGACGGGCCACGTCCTTGTGCGCCAGCGTCACCGAAACGGCAAGAAGGGGAAGGGAACGCGGGTCGTTCGCATCGGCCAGCGTGCGGCCGCGCCCGAAGTAGGCGTCACCGGTGGCGCCCGAGCCGTAGGCCGCGGTTGCCCCCAGGGTCATCGCCATCACCAGCAGCAGACCGGTGGCGCGCTTAACAATGCGTTTTTGCTGAGGAGTCACGTTTGCGACAATCCCTTATCCCACGTCCCTGCGGCCCGTTGCCGCGATCGGGGCACACGCCCCGGCCTTCTCGGGGGAGGTACCTATCCAAGTCCGGTGCCAAAATGAGTAAAAATTAGACAGTCGCAATGAATCGCGGAGTTGCGGAACGGAGGCTGTTGCATGAAGGGGGACAGGGCGGCGCGGGTGTACGTTAATGTCCGCCGAAGCTGTTCAAATGTGTGCGGAAAGGGGAGGGAAGGCAGCCCGTTTCACCCGATGGGGAACCATGGTGAAACGGGCTGCCGGAGTGTCGCCGCGCGATTGGTGTGATGCAGGTGCGTGCGCGGCGAATGGAGGATGCCAGGTGTGGTGTGTGGTGTGCGTCAGGAAAGCCCGACACCCTCTCGATGGATTAGACGAAGGAGGGTTCGGGAAAGTTCCCGGCGGGAAAAAAATTTTGGGCGGATCGGGTAGAAGGGGTGGGGTGGGGGGGGGAGGGGGGTCAGCCGCCCGCCCCGCCCCGTCCCTGAACCTCTCCCTCCATATCCGTCATCACCACGTCCACCTTCACTGCCCCCCCCGCGAAGCGCACCGCAAACGTCGCGGCCCGTTCGCACACGGCATCGGCCAGTCCGGAAATGCCCGCCGCTTCGGCCAGTTCCATGGCGTGGCGTCCGGTGTTGGCGGTGGCGATCTCGGCGGCCAGCGTTTTGTTGGCGCCGCGCTTGCGGGCCAGCGTGGCCAGCATTCTGGTATTTACCTGACTGCCCGCGGCATGGGTCTGGCGCTTGCCATCGGCCAGTTTGGACAGCTTGCCGATCATGCCCACGATGCTCACCGTGGCGATGCCCGCCCTGGCCGCGTGCTGGAGGGCGTGGCCGACGAAGTCACCCATCTGCACAAAGGCGGCTTCCGGCAGGTGGGGCAGCATGGTGCGGGCGTATTTTTCGCTGCGGCCGCCGGTGGTGATGGCGATGTGATCGCACCCCTGCGCGGCCGCCGCGTCGATGGCCTGGGTGACCGAGGCACGAAAGGCGGCGGTGGAATAGGGGCGCACGATGCCGGTGGTGCCCAGAATGGATATCCCGCCCACAATGCCGAGCCGGTCGTTGAGGGTGTGTTTGGCCATTTCCTCGCCTCCGGGCACGGAAATGACCACCTCCACCCCACCGGAGTTCCCCGCCGCTTCCAGCACTTCGGTCACCTCCCGGGTGATGTGCGCGCGCGGCACCGGGTTGATGGCCGGTCCCCCCACTTCCAGCCCCAGGCCGGGGCGGGTGATGGTGCCCACGCCGTCGCCGCCGGTCAGGTGCACGCCCGGTGTGTCCACCTGGCGCACGGTGGCGGTCAGGTGGGCGCCGTGGGTGCAGTCCGGGTCATCCCCCGCGTCCTTGACGACGGAGCAGGTGACCGCGCCGTCCGGGTGGCGTTGGTGGCGTTCCAGCGCAAACGTGGCGCGCTTGCCGTTGGGCAGGTGGATGGTGATGGTGGTGCGGTCGTCGCCGCTGAGCAGCATTTCCGCCGCCCCCCGCGCCGCCGCCTGGGCGCAGGCACCGGTGGTGAACCCGGTGCGCAGGTTCGACTTGTCTTTCGGCTCCCGTTCCATCGGGGGGATTGTACACCGGGCACAGGTGCTGCGCGCACGGCGGTATTTGCTTCGCAAGGTGAGGTGACCCGGGTGGAACGGGGATCCCCATGCCTGTCACACGGTGGAGGCCGTTTACCCTTCGGTGGGCTGGTAACCCGTTCGGAAACCGCCGGAGGCCGTGCCCCTCCCCGGTTGGAATGGGGACCCCGTGTCTGTCGCACGGTGGAGGCCTTTTACACTTCGGTGGGCTGGTAACCCGTTCGGAAACCGCCGGAGGCCGTGCCCCTCCCCGGTTGGAATGGGGACCCCGTGTCTGTCGCACGGTGGAGGCCTTTTACACTTCGGTGGGCTGGTAACCCGTTCGGAAACCGCCGGGGGCCGTGCCCCTCCCCGGTTGGAATGGGGACCCCGTGTCTGTCGCACGGTGGAGGCCTTTTACCCTTCGGTAGGCTGGTAACCCGTTCGGATGCCGCCGGGGGGCCGTGCCCCCCTCTGGTTGGAACGGGGACCCCCGTGCCTGTCGCATGGTGGAGGCCTATTACACTTCGGTGGGCTGGTAACCCGTTCGGATGCCGCCGGGGGGCCGTGCCCCCCCTAGATGGCGATCTGGGTTTCGAAGATGGCGGCGTAGGCGCCGTTTTTGGCTACCAGTTCGTCGTGGGTGCCGGATTCCACGATGCGTCCCTGGTCCAGCACCAGGATGCGGTCCACGGTGCGCAGGGTGGACAGGCGGTGGGCGATGATGAAGGTGGTGCGGCCTTCGATCAGGTGCTGCATGGCGTCCTGAATCAGGCGTTCGGTGGCGGTGTCCACGCTGGCGGTGGCTTCGTCCAGCACCACGATGGGGGGATTTTTCAGCAGCGCGCGGGCCACGGCGATGCGGGTGCGTTCGCCGCCGGACAGCTTGATACCGCGCTCGCCGATGCGGGTGTCGTACCCCTGCGGCAGGTCACGGATGAAGGTATCCACCTGGGCGGCGCGGGCGGCGGCGTAAAGCGCCTCGTCGGTGGCGGTGAGGCGGCCGTACTGGATGTTCTCGCGCACCGTGCCGTTGAACAGGAACGGGTCCTGGGACACCAGGGCGATCTGGTCGCGCAGAGTGGCGATGGTCAGTTCGCGCACGTCATGGCCGTCCAGGGTGATCCGGCCGTCGGTCACGTCGTAAAACCGCATCAGCAGCTTGACGCAGGTGCTCTTGCCCGCACCGGAGGCGCCCACCAGGGCGATGTGCTCGCCGGCGGCCACGTCGAAGGACACCTCGTCCAGCACCGGGATTTCGGTCCGGTAGCGGAAGGTCACGGTTTCGAAGTGCACCGTGCCCTCGGCGGGGGCGGGCAGGGTGATGGCGTCCGCCCGGTCGGCCACCTGGGGCTGGGCGTCGATGATCTCAAACACCCGGCGGCAGCTGGCCAGGGCGTGTTGCAGCATGTGGTTGATGCCGTGAATCTGGTTCACCGGGGTGTAGAACAGGGCCAGGTAGAACAGCATGGCCACCAGGGTGCCGGAGGTGAGGGTGCCCTCCATCACCCGCTGGCCGCCAAAGCCGACGATCAGCACGGTGCCCAGGGCGCCGGTGAACAGCATGCTGGGGGAATACATGGACCACAGGCGCATCACCTTCAGGTTGGCCTCGGCATATTCCCGGCTGGTGGCGGCGAAGCGGGCGCGTTCGTGGTCCTGGCGGTTGAAGGAAAGGATCTCGCGGATGCCGGAGATGTTGTCCTGCAACTGGGCGTTCATCACCGCCAGCTTGCGGCGGATCAGGGTATACAGCAGGTGCACCCGCCGGGTGTAGAACACCCCGCCCAAAATCAGCAGGGGGATCGGGCACAGGGCCAGCAGGGCCAGCTTCCAATCCAGCAGGAACATCATGGTGGCCACGCCGATCAGGGTGAGGGTGGCCACCATGAACTGCTCTACGCCGTCGATGAACACGCGCTCCATGTTGTTCACGTCGTTGTTCACCCGGCTCATGATCTCGCCGGTGGCGTTGTCCTCGAAATAGTCCAGCGACAGCAGTTGCAGGCGGCGGTAAACGTGATCGCGCATGTCGAACACCACCCGTTGCTCCAGGTGGTTGTTGAGGCGGATGCGCAGCATGTTGGACAGGGCGCGCAGGAAATAGGCCCCGGCCAGAGCGGCCACCAGCCAGACGAATATCCCGGAATTTTTCGTGGGCAGGACGTCGTCGAGGACGGTTTTCAGAATCCACGGCGGCACCAGTTCCACCAGGGTGGTGGCGGCGGCCAGCGCCAGCACGATAACGGCCAGCCCCTTGTAGGGATGAATATAGGCGAGGGTGCGGAGAAGGGGATGCATGGGACGTCAGGATGCCCCGGAGCGGCGGGGCCGGGCAACTGAAAAAAAGGGCAAAAACGCGACACGGGGTGCGGCGCCGTCTGCGACACCGCACCCCGTGAATTTTCCGGGGAGGGGCTAGATACCCTCCCCGCGCCGATTACGGTACGTAATCGGCGGGTACCTTCACGCCCTCGGGGGCGCCGGAGGCCTTGTCGTGCACGTGGCAGCGGTTGCAGTCGGACAGCGGGAAGGCAATCCGGTTGTGGCAACGGCCGCAGTATTCACCGGCGGCGATCTTCGGCATGGTCATGACCTTGTTGTTCATGGCCCCGTTCATGGCGAAGATTTCCGGGTGGCAGTTGTTGCAGGTCAGCCACATGGTGTGGATGTCGTGCGGGAAGATCACGTCCGGCATGGTCTCGGACTTGGCCGGGATCAGCAGGGCGAGGCCGAACGGCTTGTCGTCCGGCTTGTCCTGCTTGGCCGGGTCCAGCGAGTGGCGCGGGGTGACGTAGCCTTCGCGGATGGCGCGGGCCCAGTCCACCAGGCCGTACACGTCGGTCGGCAGGTTGGACAGCTCCAGCGCTTCCGGGTGGGCGCCCTGGCCCATCTTGAAGGCCTCGCCGGCAAAGCCGTTGGGGTCACCGGTACCGGCGATCACGCCGCGGCTGTCCATCCAGATGGCCTGGCGCGGGTCGATCAGGGACTGGAAAAAGTCCTCGTCCGACGCCGCGGCGGCCTCGGCGGGGGGGGCGTCCTGCGCCTGCACCACCGGGGCGCCGTACAGCAGGGCGATGGCCAACACTGCGCCCAGGGCCGGGACAAGCAGCAATTTACGAAGTTTGGTCATGGCATTGATCCTTCGCGTCTATCAAATCAGTCACACAGCACAGGCTACTTGATGAAGCCGCGAGCCTTCGGAATGGTCACGTCGCTCTTGCCGGCGTGGCAGCGGTCGCAGTACAGCGGCGGCCAGGAAATGGTGCCGTTGTGGCAACGTCCGCAGAACTCCTTGTTGACGATCTTTTTCATGGTGATGTCGTTGGAGCCGGCGCGCATTTCAAAGATGGCCGGGTGGCACACCTTGCACTTGAAGCGAATCCGGTGGAACCAGTGCGGAAACACCACCGGCGGCATGCCCGCCTTTTCCGCGTGACGGTTCAGGGTGATGTCCCCGTATTCCGCCTGCGAGGTGTTCTGGTCCGCAAACACAAACAGCCCGGCGGCAATCATTGCCAGCACAAGGAACAAGGCGATCGGCCTTTTTTTCATGGTCAACCTCACTGTGGCCACACAGCACCCGAACCAGTGGAACCGGGCGCAAAATTGGATTGCTGTAAACGGCGTTTCCCGACGCTGGAAGCTTTCAAAGGGGATTTTGTATCAATTTCCGGGAGGCAATGTCAAGGCGTCTTAAATCAAATTCGTACGCACCCGGTCCCAAGGACTGCCTAACGGGGCTTCGGCATGCGCCTTGCACACCATGCGGGTACTGGCTGCCGGACGCCCTTCGGGGGAACGGGGAAGTTCCCAATGTGTGTCCCGGCTGTGTGGGTAAGTGAAACTGCGTATCGTGCTGTGACGGCCGGGATGTTGGCCCCTTCGGGTTGACTCCTGTGATGCCAAGCAGTTAGCATCGCGCCGCTCCATCACTTGTTAAATAGACCGCGTGTCGAAGGGATCAAAGTAGGGCAGACGTGTCCGATACTGAGAAAAATAGTTCCCTGTTCCGCACTGCCCCGCTGCTGGCGGCGGCGGTGCTTTGTGCGTTTTTTGCAGGCTGCACGCGGGGTGGCGACTCTTCCACGGACGGCGCGCAGGTGACGGATTCCCCCCATTCGGCCACGGCTCCGGCGGCTTCCGCCGGGCATCCGGCAGGCGCCGCCTCCGGCGAGGGGCAGCCCATGTGGACCAATTTCCAGCTCAACACCAGCGTGCACGCCCTGGCGTTCAAGGGGGGCGAGGTGTGGGTGGGCACCGAGGGCGGCCTGCTGCGCTACGACCTGGCGGCGGAGGCGGTGGTGGCCCGCTACGACAGCGGTTCCGGGCTGCGCTCCGACAACGTGATGGTGCTGGAGCACGCCCCGGACGGCGGCATGTGGGTGGGCACCCACGGGGGCGGCCTGACGCATATTTCCGATACCGGCCGCTGGACCACCCACAGCGTGCCCGACCTGGGCGACCCGTTTGTGTACCAGGTGGCGGCCGACGTGAACGGCAACGGGTACTGGGTGGCCACCTGGAGCGGCCTGTCCCACTTCGACGGCCGCACATGGCGTACCTACACCGAGGCGGACGGACTGGTGGACGACTGGGTGTACGCCATGGTGCAGGACGCGGACGGCACCCTGTGGCTGGGCACCGAGGGCGGCGTGAGCGCCTTCAACGGCAAAACCTGGCGCACCTGGACCCACGCGGAGGGACTGGGGGCCGGGCGGGAGCAGATCGGCGCCTATGAAGTGCTGGGCAACCCCAGCCGTCACCACCGGGAAACGCCGGGCAAGAGCGCCGAGGGCTACAACCCCAACTATGTGCTGTCGGCGGCCATCGATGCGGCCGGTGATCACTGGTTCGGCACCTGGGGCGCGGGCCTGTCGCGCTTCGATGGCGAGCACTGGCAGACCTGGACCGTGGCCGACGGTCTGGGCGGCAACTATGTCACCGACCTGTATGCGGATGCGGACGGCACCGTGTGGGCCACCACCGAGGGCGGCGTGAGCCGCTTCGGGGACGGCCGCTGGAGCACCCTCACCGAGGCCGAGGGGCTGGTGTCCAACGCGGTGTTTTCGGTTACCGTGGATGCTCGTGGCCGCAAGTGGTTCGGCGCCATGGGTGGCATCAGCCGCCTGGACGGATTCGAGCGGGGGACCATCTGATGCGCGCCTGGATGCTGATTGCAGTGGTAATGCTGGCGGCGGTGGGCGGCGTGGGCACGGTGATGGCCGACTCCATCGTCGGTTCCCGTCACGACCTGTCGCACTTCAACCAGCGCGGGTACGGCGGTTCGCCCTCCGGCCCCATGCAGGGGTTCACCTTCAATGATTACCGCGAGGCGTGCGTGTATTGCCACACCCCGCACAACGGCAGCCCGGTGGCCCCCCTGTGGAACCGCAACCTGTCGGACCCGGAGGGGTACCAGATGTACTCCAGCCCCAATTTCGATTCCAAACCGGGCAACGCGCCGGACGGCATCTCGCTGGCCTGCCTGAGCTGCCACGACGGTACCGTGGCCGTGGACGATATCCGCAACAAGCCGCAGTTCCACGGCTGGGCCGATTCCCAGGTCCACTACAAGATGGACTACATGGATCAGAACCGGGGTTCCCAGTCCTGCGCCAAGTGCCACAGCCGCTGGGGCGGCGGCATCGGCGGGGTGAACGCGGCCCACGACGCCAGCGTGCGCTACCTGACCCAGGACCTGCGCGATGACCACCCCATTTCCATGGCCTTTCCGAGCAAGCGGGTCGATCCCCAGTTCCATCAGCCGACGGTCAGCAAGGACGACGGCGGGCGTGCCTTTGAAAACGGCATTCAGACCTATGAAGGGGATAAGGTACAATGCGCGACTTGCCACGATATTCACAATCCGGATGAGGACAATTCAGAGGGTCGCGACCCGTTCCTGCGTGTTTCCAACCAGGGCAGCGCCCTCTGCTTGACGTGTCATGAGAAGTAGCCGATTTGCCATTCTGTCCGCTCTGGCCGCCGCCCTGCTGGTGAGCGCGTGCGCCACCGCCCCCAAGGGGCCGCCGCCGGAAGTGGTGTGGCCGTTGCCGCCGGAAAAGCCGCGCATCCGCTTTGTGGAGAGCATTTCCAGCAGCCAGGACATCGAGGGGCGCCGCTCCGGAGCCCTGATGAGCCTGATTACGGGCGCCGAATCCATCACCGGCATGAGCAAGCCGTACAGCGTGCATGTGGACCGGGAGGGGCGCATCTTCGTGCCCGATACCGGCTGGCGCAAGGTGCTGGTGTTCGACCCGGCAGGCAAGAAATTCTGGATGCTGGGGGTGGACGGGCTGGGCATGCTGTCACATCCGCTGGGGGTGGCCACCGACGAGGCGGGCCACATCTACGCCACCGATTCGCTGCAG
>JAOUMB010000113.1 GCA_029881725.1 Nitrospirota bacterium | reverse complement strand
GTCCCTGGACACCGAGACCCTGGCCGCCGTCGCGGACGGCTCGGTGGACATCCACGCCGTCGCCCGCCGGGCACTGGCCGAAACCAAGCAGTAGGAGGGGAGACCGATGAAGCTCACCCACACCCAGACCGCCGTGCTTGAGGCCGCGGCCCAAAACGAGGGCCGCGTGTCCGAGTTCCCCGAATCCGTAAAGGGCGGCGCCCGCGTGGCCGTGCTGAAGGGCCTGGTGGCCCGGGATCTGGCCGCCCCCGAAGGCGACGACCACGTCCTGACCGCCGCCGGCTACGCGGCCATCGGCCGGGAACGACCGGCCGCCGCCGAGGCCAAGCCCCGCCGCAGCCGGCAGAACACCAAGAAGGCGGCCCTGCTCGACCTGCTCCGGCGCCCGGAAGGGGCCACCCTGGAGCAACTGGTCGAGGCCACCGGCTGGCAGCCGCACAGCGTGCGCGGCGCCCTGTCCACCCTGGGCAAGGAGGTCGACCTCTCCTCCGAGAAGGCCGACGGGGTTCGTACCTACCGGACCGCGGCCACCGCCTGATCCGGCTGGCGCTCGGCGGCGACGGCATCGTAGGTCTTTCCGTCGCCGTCGAGCACCGCCTCCTTCCCCGTGGCCTCCTGCCACCGCCGGATCGCCACATCCACGAACACCGGTGAAATCTCCATGGCCCGCACCTTCCGGTGCAGCCGCTCCCCGGCGATAAGCTGGGAGCCGGAGCCCGAAAACGGCTCGTAGCAGATGTCGCCCGGATCCGTGTGCTGGCGCATGGGGATGGCGAACACCTCCAGCGGCTTCTGGGTGGGATGTTCGTTGCCGATCGGCCGGGGCGCCCCTTCCCAGTCCAGGCTCCAGACGCTGGTCACCTGGTGGGTGTTGTCTCCCTTGTGGGGCGGCTTGTGACCCTGGCGCCAGCCCATCAGGCACGGCTCGTGCTTCCACGGATAGCAGCTGTAGGTCATCGTCGCGATCGGCTTCACCCACACGATCTGCTGGTGATTCAGCACCCCCAGGTCGGTCCAGATGCGCTCGATCAGGGCGGCCCGCTTGTGGGCGTGCCAGCAGTACCAGGCGGCGTTCTCCCGGCAGACCCGGAGCCCGTTCTCGAACACCCCGCGCAGGAAACCCTCGGCGTCCTTGATGTCGATCTCCCGGTAGACGTCGCTCCAGTCCTTGCCCTCCCTCGGCCGGTCCGCGCCCGTGTACTCGATGATGTAGGGCGGGTCGGTGGAGAACAGGGCCGGCTTCTCGCCGGCCATCAGCCGGTCCACGTCCTCCGGCTTGGTGCTGTCGCCGCACAGCAGGCGGTGGTCGCCCAGGATCCAGAGGTCGCCGGGCTTCGACACCGGCACCTCCGGCGGCTCCGGGACATCGTCGTCGCCGATGCCGCTCTCCTCCTGGCCCTCCACCGCCTCGCCCAGCAGGCGGGACAGCTCCTCGTCCGCGAAGCCGGTCAGGCCCAAGTCGAACTCGACGGCGTCGAGGCCCGCCAGTTCGATACGTAGCAGGTCCTCGTCCCACTCGGCGTCCTCGTGCAGGCGGTTGTCCGCCAGGCGGTAGGCGCGCACCTGGGCGGGGGTGAGACCCTCGGCGATGTGCACCGGCACCTCGGCCAGCCCCAGCACCTTCGCCGCCTCGTACCGGGTGTGCCCCACGACGATGGTCATTTCGCTGTCGACGACGATGGGCTGACGCCATCCGAACTCCCGGATGGAGGCCGCCACCTTGTCCACCGCGGCCTTGTTTTTCCTGGGGTTCCCGGCGTACGGGCGCACCTCGGCGATGGGTCTGTTCTCGACCTTCATGGCGGTTCCAAAACGAAACGAAGTCGGATTTTGCGGCCTGACGCTGGCGGTATTTCGCGCCGCGGCGCTCTCGCGGGCTTTCAATCCCCGGAAGTACCTTGAAACATCAAGGCGTTACGATGCGGACCTCAGCGCCACCCGCAGCGCCCGTTCGAACTCGATCGGCCACCGTGCCTTGGCCGCCGTCAGCATCTCCCGCTGCACCTCCTCGCGCAGGAACGTGCGCGGGATGCTCGGGCCGCTGATGCCCCGCAAGGGGCCGCGCGCCTTGCCAGTACGCGCCGCCACGATCAGCTTGCCACTCCTCGGCCCGCGCCCGATGAACGTGCCCTTGTAGACCTTGCGCTGCCCCCACGCCTTGGCGCTCACCCCGGCCTGCCGGCGGAAGGCGCCGGGCACCCGCTTGGCCCCCGCCACGAACTCGATCAGGTTGATGCCGTGGGGTCTGGCCCGGATCACGGCGGTCAGGTTCGAACGGCGGGCCTTCACCGCGATCACCACCACGTCCCGCACGCGCTTCTGCTTGAGGGACGTGATCCCCGCGATGGCCTTCACACCCCGGCTGCGCACCGTGCCGGCCACCCGGTTGATGGCCATGGAGGCGGCCTTGGACACGGCCTTCTTCTTGAGACCGGTCAGCCACCGCTCCGTCCGGCGGATGTCGGCGGTGACGTTCAGTTCGATCATGTGCGGAAACAAGAACGGCCCGCCGAAGCGGGCCGTGTGGAGGACCGGGGTGATGGGGGAAACCCCAATCTACGGTCCAAGACTACCAAGTGGCTCTCCCGGCCACAAGGGGGCAAAACGCAACATTGCGTTTCGGCCTTTATTTATCCCCTGAGTAGCTTGTCGAGGGCCGCCTGGACAGTCTCCGCATCGTTAGGCGCCAGTCGCCCTAATTCACCGCGCACGAGCCGGTGGTCAATCGTGAAGAGCTTGAAGCGCACCTTGGATGGTGCCGGCAGGCCGGAAGCGGCAAGGTCGGTCAGGGTGCAATCGAGCGGCCAGGGGGTGTTGGCTTCCGAGGTGATCATTGCCATGACGGAATGGCCCGCCGGCGTGTTGAACGATGCCGCGTCGGAAAGCACCAATGCCGGCCGATTCTTGGTGGTGTTTCGATCGGAAAACGGAAACGGCACCCGAACCA
>JAOUMB010000112.1 GCA_029881725.1 Nitrospirota bacterium | reverse complement strand
GCAAGCAGGAGGCCGGTCCCGGTGACTCCGTGGACCTGACCAAGGCCGAGGCGGAGGCCCTCATCGAACAGGGCATCGTGCGGCCGGTGGAGAAGCGCAAACCGGCCAAGGCGGATGAATGACATCAACCGGCAGATCGAGGCCGACCTCGATGCCGTTTTCTTCGGTGAGGGCGGCATCGGGGTGGTCGAGGCGGTCTACCGCTCCGCGGACGGCATGACCCTGCGGGGCATCCGCGGGGCGTTCGACCGGGAGCATCTGGCCGTGCCGGGGGAGTTTGCCGACACGGCGGCCCGAAAAACCACCTTCACCACCCAGGCGGCCTACTGGCCGGAGACGTTCCGGCCGCAGGTGGGCGGGACGCTGGAGGTGCAGGTGGATCCGGAGACGGTCACCACCTACACGGTGCGCGGGCTGGAACCGGACGGCACAGGCGTGGCGGTTCTGGTGTTGGAGGGGCCTTAAGAAAATACTGTCACTTGACGATACTGTTATAATACGATAGTATCGTCACCATGATCGCGACGTTCAGGTGCAAGGAAACCGAGAAGGTCTTCGGTGGAAGGTTTTCCAAGCGTTTCCCGGCCCAGATGCAGCGTTTGGCGCTGCGCAAGCTGGGGCACCTGCACGTGGCCGTGCGACTCGACGATCTACGCGTCCCGCCCGGCAACCGGCTGGAAGCCCTGTCGGGTGACCGCAAGGGCCAACACAGCATCCGCATCAACGATCAGTGGCGGATCTGCTTTGTCTGGCGGGACGGGAACGCGTACGACGTCGAGATCGTGGACTATCACGGATAGGTGACAGGATGACCAAGCGCGACATGGCCCCGATCCACCCGGGCGAGATCCTCCTGGAGGACTTCCTGAAGCCGCTGGAGATTACCCAGTACCGGCTGGCCCAGGACATCGGGGTGGGACAGACGAAAATCAGCCAGATCGTGCGCGGCAAGCGCGGCATCTCGGCGGACACGGCGTTGCGCCTGGCCCGGTACTTCGGCACCAGCGCCGAGTTCTGGATGAACGCCCAGGCCTGGTACGAACTCGAGGTGGCGAAGGACGAGGCGGGCGAGGCCGTGGAACGGGAGGTCACGCCTCGGGAGCCGGTCGCGGCGTAAGGAGCCCCAGCTGATGCCGGCCATGGATTGGACGCCCGCCAGTGCGAAAGAGCGGCTCGACGAGCTCTTTTCCCTGGCGTTAACCGAAGGTCCCCAGCGGATTCGGTGGGGATCCCGGTCCGTTATGGTGATGGCCGAGGATGACTATGAGCGCCTGACCAGCGGCCGCCCCGGCTTCAAGGCCTACCTGATGGGTGGGCCGGATTTGAACGGGCTAAACCTGGACCGGGATCGCTCGGCACTTTAAGCAGACGACCGTAGAGCGGCTCAGTCTTCCGGCGGTTGCCGGGCGCGTTGCCGTAGTTGCTCGATCGCCTGTTTGGCAGGCATGAACTTGCCCTCTTTGACCTGCCGCTTGCCGTGTTCGAGGATACGGAGCAGCGCCTCAGCCTCTTGTGCCAGTTCTTTTTTGAGGTTCTTTCCGGTCATTCACTGGCTCCAATCTTGTGAATATCCCTTTTGAGCCGGCCTGATTCGGCCTTGGCCTCCGCCAGCAACTGGTCCCAGCCGTCCGGCGGATGGCCGTTGTCCAGCATCTTCCGGAACACGCGGTAGGCGTCGCTGCCGCTCTCGTAGGCGCGCTTGGTCTTCTCGTCGTTCACCCAGGCATACACGATCACCTTGCTCTCCGCGTGGTAGCGGAAGAACAGGCGGTACTGCTGGAAGAACTTGGCGCGGAACCAGTGCTTGTGGTCGTCGCCGAGGGTGTCTCCCTGCCGGTACTCAGGCCGGGCGGGATCCTGCGGAATGACCTCGAACGCCAGCTTGGCGATGGCGGCCAGTCGCTTGGTGGCGTTCTTGCCCTTGTAGCCGGCCGGGTTCTTTTTCTTAAGGGATTCGACTTTCCGGGTGAGCGCCTCGATCTGGTCGAGAAATAGCGGATGTGCGAAGAGCGTCCAGCCGTCAACGACCAACGGCGAGTTGGCATCGCTCATTCATCGTCATCCGAGAGCGGGGCGTCGAGATCGACCTCCACGTCACCGACCAGCGACCGGATGCGCTGCACCAACCCCGTGTCGAGCGATTGAATCCGCTCCGGGTGGTCGGCCATTTCGTGAGCCAAAAAGCCCAGGAAGTGCCCAAGCACCGGGTCGTCCTCCTCAGCAGAGTCCGCGCGTGTGATCACGACCCTGCCGTTGGACTGGATCGCGTATCGGATCTTGTCGCGCTTACCCAGTTTCAGGGCTTTGCGGACGGTGTCAGGAACAGTGGTCTGGTACCGGTCGGTGAGCGTTGATTCGACTTCGAGCTTGAGGGCCATTTCATCCTCCTTAAGACAGTCCAAATGTAGCTGACCGGCACCTCTTTCGTCAATGCGATTGCATTACCTTTCTTTTCGGCCCTAGGCCAGGAAACCTGAAATGCCCCACGTCCGCACACAGATCCGGAACGCCGTGGCCACGGCCCTGACCGGCCTTGCCACGACCGGTCCCCGTGTCCACCTTTCCCGCGTATGGCCCTTACAGGAAGCCGACCTACCGGCGTTGCTGGTCCATGCGGTCTCGGACCCGGTGGACGAAGAGCAACTCACCCTCGGCCGCCCCAGAAAACTGACCCGCGACCTGTCCCTGGTGGTGGAGGTGCGGGCGGCGGGGACGGCAGGACTGGACGACACGCTGGACACCATCGAATCCGAGGTGATCGCCGCCCTGGCCCTGGACCCCACCCTCGGGGGCCTGGCCAAGGACGTCCTGTTCACGGGCGCCGAGATCGACCTGGAGGCCGCCGAGCAGCCCGTCGGTACCAACCGCATGACCTTCCGTGTGGCCTACCGCCACCGGGAGGACGATCCCAACACGGCACTGCCGTAAAGAAAGTTGGCAGGGAGCTTCCGTGC
>JAOUMB010000111.1 GCA_029881725.1 Nitrospirota bacterium | reverse complement strand
GGAAAAAGGCGCTCAGGTGGTTCATGGGCGTCAGGATCCTTTCTTGCCGGGGCGGGATTTGCCGAGGGTGTCGATCCACGATCGCACCCGTTCGGCGTGCTCGCCGCCCCCATCTACATAGACCCGGTAGGCGGCACGCGCCTTGTCCGGCTGGTTGAGATACAGTTCGTACAGTATGCCGAGGTTGTACACGATGTCCAGCCGCTCGGGGGCCCGCTTGCGCGCCTCCAGGTAGTGCTGTTCGGCCTCCGTGTAGCGGCCGGTGGCGCGCAGGGCCTGGGCCAGATGCAGGTGGGCGTCGGCCAGTTCCGGGGCGCGCCGCACGGCTTCCTCCAGGGCGGCCACCGCCTCCTCCCGCTGGTCGTTGCGGGACAGGGCCACCCCCAGGTCGTGCCAGGCGCGGGCCGCCGCCGTGTCCGGGGTGGCCGGGTCGTCCACGATGTGGCGGAAGCGCCGGGCGGCCTCGTCGTTGCGCCCGGCGGCCAGGGCGTCGGCGGCGGCGCGCATCTGTTCGCCGGTGGAGCCGCCATGGCCGATCGCACCGCCGCTGGCGGGTGCGGAGGCGCAGGCCGCGGTCAGCAGCAGGGCGGCCAGGGCCGGGGCATATGGAGTCAGGAAACGCATCAATCTTCGGTGGTCGGTCCCCATTCCGGCGGCGGCGCGCCGGGGGTCGGCGGATGGATTGTAGCCCATCCGGGGGCCGCTCCCGCAATCCAACCCTTGGGACCGGCGGGGGGGGCGGGGTACAATGTCCCGCTTTCAAGTCCGCCGCCGACCGGTTCGGCGCGGTGCACCCCGAGTCTGGAGCGGTTTTTGAACGTGAAGCAGCGCACCCTTTCCGGCATGCAGTCCTCCGGCCGCCTGCACCTTGGCAACTACATGGGCGCCCTGGTCAACTGGGTGCGGTTGCAGTCCTCCCACGATGCCTTTTTCTTCATCGCCGACTGGCACGCCCTGTCCACCAACTATGAAGACACCTCGCGGGTGCGCGACTTCACCCGCGAGATGGTGGTGGACTGGCTGGCCGCCGGGCTGGACCCGGAGCAGTGCACCATCTTCCAGCAGTCGCGGGTGCCGGAGCACGCCATCCTGCACGTGCTGTTTTCCATGATCACCCCGCTGCCGTGGCTGGAGCGCAACCCCACCTACAAGGACCAGCAGGCCAACATCGGCGACCGGGATCTGGCCACCTACGGATTTCTGGGCTACCCGGTGCTGCAGGCGGCGGACATCCTTCTGTACCGCCCCCAGCAGGTGCCGGTGGGGGTGGACCAGCTGCCCCACGTGGAACTGACCCGCGAGATCGCGCGGCGCTTCAACCACCTGTACGGGGAGGTGTTTCCGATCCCCCAGACGCCGCTGACCGAAACCCCCAAGCTGCCGGGGCTGGACGGGCGCAAGATGAGCAAGTCCTACGGCAACGCGGTGTTTTTGTGCGATTCACCGCAGGAGCGGTGGGACAAGGTGCGCACCATGGTCACCGACCCCCAGCGGGTGCGCCGCACCGACCCCGGCGACCCGGAGGTGTGCCCGGTATACGGCCTGCACGAGGCGTTTTCCGACCCGGTCACCCGGCAGGAGGTGGCCGAGGGGTGCCGCACCGCGGGCATCGGCTGCATCGACTGCAAGAAGCGCCTGAACGGCTTCCTGGACGAGCGTTTCACCCCCATTTACGAGCGGCGTCAGGAGATCGTCGCCGATCGCGGCCGGGTGGAGGGGGTGATCATCGACGGCTCTGAAAAGGCGGCGAAGGTGGCCGCCGAAACCCTGGCCCAAGTGTATGACGCCATGCACATCCCGCCCTTCACCCGGTGAGTGTCGGCTACCCGCGCACATTTTTGGCCCTGATCGTCAAAAACCGGACGGTTCTGCTCAACGAACGGGCCGTATTGGCCGATAGGAGTGTGTAATGTTTGCGCGGTGCGTGCGCCGGAGTGGGCGTGTTGCCGGGATTCATGCCGTGGAATCCGCCGATTACGGGGATGTGGGCGATTTGGCGCGGTATTTGCTTTTACCGGGGAGTTCGCGGGCCAAAACAGGGGCCTCGTGTAAAAATGTTTTGATTATCTTGGAAAATCGCTAATATGATCGGTCTGGAGAACCGGGCAAGGATGCCGAGGGTGAGGATGCCGCGGGAGGATTCCGCCATCCGGATTGCGCCACGGCATCCCCGCCTTGAAAGGGAGTGGCGTTGAATATCCGCAAACGCAAACGCGACCGGCAATTGCGCCGTTCGGTCACCCTGATCAGCACCCTGGCCTTTGGCCTGTGGATGTGGACCGGCATGTTCGCGCACGTGCGCAATGTGGAGGCGACCATCGCCTACCCGGCGTTCGAGGTGGCCGCGGAGGCCCTGCCGGTGCGCACCGCGCCGGGGCAGGTGATTCGCGGTCAGGTGCGCGGCGGGCAGAGCATGTATACCCTGCTGGGCCGTCACGGCCTGCAGAAGGCCGAAGTGATGGACCTGGTGAAGGCGGCGCGGGACGTTCGCGACCTGTCCCGTCTGGGCAAGGGCCAGGTGTATCGGGTGCGGCTGGACGATGCCGGCCAGTTCCGCACCTTCGAGGTGGATCTGTCGGACAGCCAGATGCTCACCGTGTCGGCCACCCCGTTCGGATTTTATGCGGAAACCCAGGACATTGCCTATGAAACCCGCCTGCGCCACCTGAGCGGGCGCGCGGACGGCGGCGACCTGTTCGCCTCGCTGATGCGCGAGAAGGGCGGCGGCGACCTGATCCGGCAGACCCACGAGATGTTCGCCTGGGAGGTCAACTTCAAGCGCGACGTGCAGCCGGGCGACCGCTTCGAGATGCTGGTGGACGAGATCCGCCGCGACGGCGAGTTCGAGCGCTTCGGCGCGATTCGCTGGGTGCAGCTGGTGGCTTCCGGTGAGTCCCACGAGGCGCTCAACTTCGAGGGCGAGTTTTACAACAACGAAGGCGTGGGCCTGCGCCGCACCCTGCTGCCGAGCCCGGTGGGCCCGGTG
>JAOUMB010000110.1 GCA_029881725.1 Nitrospirota bacterium | reverse complement strand
CAGTATTACTTCAAGCAACTGCCCCGGCCCGAGGCAGCATAAACCCGCAGGAAATCCACTTATCCAAACGGGCCAACCTGTTCAAACAATCGGGGCCACCTCTCTCCACGTCGTTCTCGTCCACGTACCAGTCCTGGTAGGTCCAGTAGCTGGTGCCGCCGATGCGCCCCATGTACTCCGGGCCCACGTCGGTGGCGGACTGCACCCGCTCCACGGCCGCGGTGCCGCCCCGGCGCTCGTCCAGGGCCTTGCTGGCGTCCGGGTCGGCAATGAACTGCTCCCAGGCGTCCGCCTCCATGACGATGTCGGTGATGCCCGCGCCCGCAGACTGGAGCACCTGGAGCTTCCACCCCTTGATGTCCTTGAGCGGACTCACCCCGGCGTCGCCCCACTTGGAGCCGGGAGCAAGGGTGACGGCCTGGTTCGCCGGGCGCAGGAAGTCCACCACGGTAGTGGGGAACCCGTCTCCGGTGACCGTCACCTTGCCGGTGCGCAGGATCTCGGAGGCCATCACCTCCATGCGCCGGTTGATCATGGTCACGTCGTCCGCGAGCTGCTCCACCACGGCCGCCTGGATGCGGTCCATGGGGGCGCGCTCTCCGCCGATGCGCTCGCCGATGCTGCGCTTGAAGCCCCGCTGGGGCTTGATGACGTGCTTGGGCTTCACGTAGGCCGGATGGAAGGTGCGGGTCTCGAAGCCCTCTGCCTCGACGAGCTTGCCCTCCACGACGGGAGAGACGAACGGGGCGATGCGGCGCTTACCAATGCGCACGTCGAACTTGATCTCCTCCGCGTCGGAGATCTGCACCGTCGGGAAGAACATGTCCAGAAGGCCCATCTGCGGGCGCTTCAGGTTCTCGATCACCCCGAGCAGCGCGGTGGTGGTGTAGTTGTCCATGAAGTTTGCTCCTTGCTTGCCGCGCCGGGCTTACGCCACGACCGGGGTCTTGAGGTAGATGTTCAGGTCGCGCAGGGCGTCCTTGACGGTGGCCGCGGTGTGACCAGTGCCGAAGGTGACGGCGTTGTCGTTGAACTCGCCGGACAGGTACGCGGCACCGGTCGCGGCACCGGCGGTGGTGTCGGCATCATCCGCCAGGATCGCCACCGGGGTCTGGGACCCGTCGGCAGCAGCCGCCAGGGACAGGACGTACTCGCCGCTGGCGGTGACCCGGCCCAACAGGGCGCCGCGGGTGAGCACCTGGCCGGCGGCCAGGGTGATGCTCTCGGTCACGGTGGGAAAGTCCCCCGCAAGCAGCCGGTCCGGGGTAAAAGCGGTAGAGGTGAAGCTCGGGTTGGTCATGATCTTTCCTTTCCGTTACTGGCCGGCGGTCAGGCCCAGGGAGTGGGCGGTGGCCAGCAGGGGGTTGTCCGGGGTGTCGGTTTCGTCGTCGGCACCCACATCCGGGTTGTCGACGGCGGCCATGGCGGCGGCCAAACGGTCCGCCGTCGGCGGCGCGTCCTTGGGGGATGCCGCCAGCATGGCGCGGGCGCCGTCCAGTTCGGTGGTGGTGGCGAAGGCGATGTGTTTGGCCAGGCCGTCCCGCCCCTCCGCCTCCGGCAGGCGCAGGATGGCGGCGATTCGCTCGCGCGCCGCCTGCTCGCCGGCGGTGACGCCCTCCTGGTAACCGGCGTCGTGGCCGGACTGGGTGAGGACCGCCGCCACGTCCGGGTACTGCTCCCGCACCAGGGCGGCGGTGATCTGGAAGTCCGGCACCTGTTCGCCGGTAGTGTTCGGGTCGCTCATGGCAACGCCTCCTTGTCTGGATTGAAGTTCAACGATGAGTTGCTCGAGGGAGCCGAACCGGTCGGCCAGCCCCGCGTCGATAGCGGCCTGCCCCACCAGCAGGTCACCCCGGCCGAAGTCGGTGAGCACGGTGTCCTCCGACACCCCCCGGTTGCGGGCCACCTTGGCGACGAACACCGCCGCCAGGTCATCCACCCGCTGTTGCAGCAGGGCGTGACCCCGCTTGTCCGTGGGCGGCCGGTTCTTGTCCGGGGACTGGCTGGAGATCACCTCGATCTTGCGGACGCCGTTCTGCTGGTCCCGCTCCGTGGTGTCCACGTAGGTTCCCATGGTGCCGATGCTGCCGAGCTCACCCGTTTCGGCGGTGACGATCTCGGAGGCCGAACTCGCGATCCAATAGGCGGCGGAGGCGGCCATGCCGGAGACGTAGGCCACCACCGGTTTCACACTTCGCGCCGCGAACACCTGGTCCGCGAACTCGGCGTTGCCGTTCACCTCGCCGCCGGGGGAGTCGATGTCCAGGACGATGGCCTTGACCTGTGCGTCCTCCACCGCCCGCTGGAACTCGGTGGCCAGCAGTTCGTAGGAGGTGGCCCCGCTCACCTGGGTGAACAGGTTGGCGTGGCGAAACAGGGGCCCGGTCACCGGCAGGACCGCGACGCCGTCCCGCATCGTTACCGTGAAGGTGTTGTTGAGGGGACGCCCCAGCTTCTTGGCCACCGCCTCCGGGTTGAGGTTGTCCCGGCGAGCCACGTCCAGGATGGTTTGTAACGCGTCCTCGCGGATGGCCCACACGGCGTCTGCCGCTTTCCAGAAGGCGCTCATTGGTTCACCTGCCCGTCCTGCGAAGTGGGATCACCCGCGGGCACGTCGGCCGTGGCCTTGGTGTCCAGATCCAGTTCCTGCATCCGCTGTTTCTCCCGGGCCCGCTGTTCGAACTGTTCCTCCCAGTCGAGGCCCTGCTCGGCGCACTCCTGCTCGTAGGTGGAAATGCCGGACTGGATGCGCATGTCCGCCGCCTTGGCCTCCTTGACCGGGTCGACCCAGCCCCGGCCCGGCCCGATCCACTTGGCGCGGCACCAGGCGGCCGGGTTGTCGTAGAAGCCGGGGGCCTCGATGAGCCCCTGGCCGATGGCCTCCTCCAGCCACAGGGCGTAGACGGGGCTGGCCCAGTGGACCGACAGCCACTTGCGGCGGCCCATGAAGTAGCGCCACGCCTCCAGGAGGGCGGCTCGGGCGCTGGAGTAGTTGGTC
>JAOUMB010000065.1 GCA_029881725.1 Nitrospirota bacterium | reverse complement strand
GCTCATGTCTCGCTCCTTCTTGAGGGGGCATCATCATGCCCCAACTGAGCAGGAAATCCACTTATCCCAGTTGTTCAGATTTCCGGGGCCACCTCTCTCCTGGATTCCGTTCTTATCGGCTGACCGGTAGCGGGAAAACAGGGCGGGTGCCCGTGGGGTGCCGATGGCGCGGCATGGCCTTCGGGTTTACAGCAACGGGCGCCACTCCTGATAATAGGCCCCTCATGCACCAACCAGCCGATTTAACCGGGCGCATCGAATGATGCTCCCCTGCCGAGCGGCACTGCTGGCCATGTTGGCCGTGCTGGCGTGGTTTGCCCTCACCCCGGCGTTTGCGGCGGAGCCCCTGCGCATGAGCACCACTACCAGCACCGAAAATTCCGGCCTGCTGGAGGTGCTGCTGCCCCCCTTCGAGGAAGCTACCGGCATCCGTGTGGACGTGATCGCGGTGGGCACCGGCAAGGCCCTCAAGCTGGGCGAAAACGGTGACGTGGACGCGGTGTTCGTGCACTCCCGTCCCGCCGAGGACCGGTTTGTGGCCGACGGATTTGGGGTGGGGCGGCGCGACGTGATGCACAACGATTTCGTGTTGATCGGTCCCGCGTCCGACCCGGCCGGAGTGCGCGCTTCTGGCGATGCCGCCCACGGGTTGCGCCGCATCATGGATACCCAGGCCCCGTTCGTATCGCGCGGAGACGACAGCGGCACCCACAAGAAGGAGCGCGCCCTGTGGCGGGCGGCCGGTCGGGATCCGGCGGGGAACTGGTATCTGGAGGCCGGGCAGGGGATGGGCGCGGTGCTGCTGATCGCCGCCGAAAAGCAAGCCTACACCCTGGCGGACCGGGGAACGTATCTGGCCATGCGCGGCAAGGTGGACCTGCCGGTGCTGCTGGAGGGCGACCCGGCGCTGTTCAATCCCTATGGCATCATCGCGGTCAATCCGGCCCGTCATCCGCACGTGCGGCATGATCTGGCGCGAAAGCTGATCGAATTCATCACCGGCCCCCGGGGGCAGGGGATCATCGCCGGATTCCGTATTGACGGGCAGGCGCTTTTTTATCCGGACGCCATGCCGGACGCACAGCCTGCCCGGTAATGGAGTTCCTGTTTGCATCCCTTTCCGCCGCCGCCGGCCTGCTGACCTCCGGGGACCCGGAGGTGACGGGCATCGTCTGGACCTCCCTGTGGATTTCCTCCACCGCCACGCTGCTGGCGGCGCTGCTCGGGGTGCCGCTGGGGGTGGCGGTGGCCGTGGGGCGCTTTCCTGGACGCGGCGCGGTGCTGTTGCTGCTCAACACCCTGATGGCGCTGCCCACGGTGGTGGTGGGGCTGTTCGTCTATGGCCTCATCAGCCGTCAGGGGCCGCTGGGGGAGTGGGGGTTGTTGTTCACTCCGGCGGGGGTGATTATGGGCCAGTGCCTGCTGGCGCTGCCGATTATCGCCAATCTGACGGTTTCAGCCATCGAGGGGCTGGACCCGCGGCTGGCGCTCACCTGCAAAACCCTGGGGGCGGGACTGGCGCGGCGGATGCTGGCGATGCTCTCCGAGGGGCGCGCGGCGGTGATGGCGGCGGTGATTGCCGGCTTCGGGCGGGTGATTGCCGAGGTGGGGGTGGCGATGATGCTGGGCGGCAACATCCGCTGGTACACCCGCACCATGACCACGGCGGTGGCGCTGGAGACCAGCAAGGGGGAGTTCGTGCTGGGACTGGCGCTGGGGATTGCCCTTCTGGTGGTGGCCTTTGGCGTCAACGCCGCCCTGTTCGCCCTGCAACGGAGGGGCACTTGAACGCCTATTCCCTGACCGGCGTGACCCACGGGTATGGTGGCGATCCGGTGGTGCGGGTGCCGGAACTGGTCATCCCGTCCGGATCCTTCACCGCGCTGGTGGGCCCCAATGGCGCGGGCAAAAGCACCCTGCTGCACCTGCTGGCGCTGCTGGCGGTGCCGGACGCGGGGCGTCTGGAGATCTTCGGGCAGCCGGTCACCCGCGCCGGTATCGGGCGCCTGCGGCGGGAGGTGAGCCTGTTTCTGCAACACCCCTATCTGTTCCGCACCAGTGTGGCGCGCAACGTGGCGTGGGGGCTGGATGGATTGGGGCTCGACCGGCGGGGCAAGGCGGAGCGGGTGGATCAGGCGCTGGAGTGGGTGGGGCTGTCGGCGCTGGCCCAGCGCCCGGCGCGCACCCTGTCCGGTGGCGAGGGGCAACGGCTGGCGCTGGCGCGGTTGCTGGCGCGGCGGCCCCGGATCATTCTGCTGGACGAGCCCACCGCCCACGTGGACGATGCCACCACGGTGCAGATCGAGCAGGTGCTGAGCGGCTGGGTGAGGGAGCACGACACCACGGTGGTGCTGGCCACCCACGACGCCGTCCAGGCCGAGCGGCTGGGGGCCACGCGCCTGCGGATGGCGGGGGGGAAGGTTGGCTTCGGATCAAAACAGGGGGAGTCGGGGGCCTGACCCTCACTCGTCGCGGCCCACTTTGCCGCGCATGCGCTTGGCGGCGCCACGCTTTTGTTTGCTGGCCAGGCGCCGCTCCTGGGCGCCCCGGCTCGGGTTGGTCTTTTTGCGGGGGGGCGGAGGGGGTGCGGCGGCGCGGGCAATCAGGTCGCACAGCCGCTCGATGGCGTCCGCCCGGTTCCGTTCGCGGGTGCGGAAGCGGTGCGCGCGCAGGACGATTTCCCCACCGGCCGTGGCGCGGCTTCCCGCCAGCTTGAGCAGGCGTTCCTTGATTCGCTCCGGCAGGGAAGGGGAGGCCGCCACGTCAAAGCGCAGCACCGCCCCGGTGGCCACCTTGTTTACGTTTTGCCCGCCGGGACCGGGGGCGGTCACCCATTGAAAGGAAAGCTCGTCGTCGCCGAGGGAGATGCCGGGGGCGGTTTCGATCACCGGGGTCAGGGGGCCGTCAGGTCCAGCCGGAAGTGGTAGCCGGTGTTTTCCATGTGGTGCGCTTCATAAAAACGGTGGGCGTCCACCCGCTGCAGGCCGGAGTCCAGATGCAGTTGCTCGCACCCGGCGGTGCGGGCGATGTCCGCCAGCCGTTCCAGCAGGTGGCCGCCATAGCCGCGGGAGCGGTGGCCCGAGTCGGTGACCAGATCGTCCACGTACAAAAACCGCCCCCAGGCCAGGTTATCGGCCACCCGGTACCCGGCCACCGCCACCACTTCGCCGCTCACTTCCACAAAGGCCATGCGGTAGCCGCGTTCCATCTGGCGGCGCACGCGGGGGACGAAGGAGTCCGCCTCCAGGTGCGGGCGCAACTGGTGCAGGACGGAGAAACAGCGGGCGATGGCCGAATCGGTCTCGGCGTTGCGGATGATGTGGGGCATGACGGGGTCAGGACGGCTCTTCGAACATGCAGTCGGACACCACCTCGAGCGGCGGCACCCCGTCGCCGGTGCCCAGGGTGGCGCGAGTCAGGCAGATCACGCCGTGGCTGCGCATGGCCACCACATCGGTGCCGGTGAATTCCGGCGCTTCGCTCCAATGCCGGGTGTGCAGGGCTTCAGCCACTGTTTTTAGCGGATCCCCCTGCTTTTCGGAGTCGAACTCCGGCACCGTGATGCGGCACGCCTCCACCTTTGCTCCGGTGCGCGGATGGGCCACCGTGGCGGTGCCGCGCTCCACATGGGCGAAGCGGTACACCCCCAGCACCTCGGCCACTTCGCTGCATGCGGCCTGCACCATGGGCGGCATGTCGGTTTCCGTATATCCCCCCGCGGAACACGCGGCCAGAACCGGAATACAGACCGCCACCCCGACCATTTGGATCATTCGCCAGCGGATCAAGCGCCGTCCTCCGTGAAGATGGAACCGGCGGAAAACCCGCCGGACGGCTCCCACTATAGCGGATTTTCCCTCCGGCCCATACGGTTATGGACCCTGTGCATGGCGAAAACCGGGTGGCGTCCCCCACGCACCTAGCCCACGCGGGCGCGGCTGACCACCGGGTTGGGCGGATGGGTCCGGTTGCTGAGGATCACCGGGTCGGCAACCTCTCCACAGTTCAGGCATTGCCACCCGTCAAAGGTGTGAAGTCCCTCATCGCCTCGCAAGTCGAAAAACCGCGAGGCAATCATCCAGGCATTGCATCGTGGGCATCTCACGGTGTACCCCCCTTTTGGATCACCTTGTTGTGCCGATTTGCCGTTTAGGCAAATAGAGTTGTTAGTTCGATTTAAGCGTGCCGAATCGACTTCCGCAATAGGGGAAAACCCGTATTCCAACCTGTGAACGGACCCGGAGGGGGGCAGCCCTGACGGGACTTTCGAGTTCTACTCGGACCCGGTGGCCGTGCTCGGCGGAAGGTCCGTGTCGCGCGGGGTCCAGGCGACGGGGCCGCGAATGTGCACGTCGCGCTGGGGAAAGGGAATTTCGATGTCGTGTTCCCGGAATTTGTCCCAGATGCGCAGGTAGATGTCGCTCTGCACGTTGCCCATGCCCGCCACCGGATCGTTGATCCACACCCGCAGTTCCAGATTCACCGCGCTGTCGCCGAATCCGGTCACCAGGGCGTTGGCCACCGGGCTGTCCAGGGTGCGCGGGCATTCGGCGGCGGCCTCTTTCATCAGCTCCAGCGCATGGCGCAGGTCGGCGCTGTAGGACACCCCGACCGGGATGCGCATGCGCACGTCGTTGTTGGAGTAGGACCAGTTCTCCACCCGCTCGGTGATCAGCGTTTCGTTGGGGATCAGGTGTTCCTTGCCGTCGCGGGTGACCAGCGATACGTACCGGGCGGACAGGTTTTTCACCCAGCCGTAGGTCTGCCCCACCACGATCACGTCTCCGGGTTTGATGGAGCGGTCGGCCAGCAGGATGATGCCGCTGATGAAGTTGGACACCACCTTCTGCAGACCGAAGCCGAGGCCGACACCCACCGCGCCGCCAAATACGGTCAATGCGGTCATGTCGATGCCCAGGGCGTTCAGGCCGAGCAGGAAGGCGAAGCCCACCAACCCGATGTGCAGCAGCTTGCCGAACAGCACGCGCATGGAGGGCGACAGGCTGGTGATGGTGTTGATCTGTTTTTCCGCGACCCGCGACAGCAGGTTGGCCCCGGCGATGAACAACCCCAGAATCACCAGGCCGGTGAGTACCGAGAGCACGGATACGTGGGTTTCGCCCACGGTCACCCCCAGGGCGTCCAGCGCCTTGAGCAGGGGGGTGAGCAGACCGGTGAGCTCCAGTGCGGCGGCGCCCCAGGCCGCCCCGGCCAGCATGCGCGCCATGCGCGGGCGGCGCACCAGCATGGTGGACCCCAGGCGGATGGCGATCCACGCCAGAGACAGGGTGACGGCCGCGGCCGTGAGGCCGGTGGACAGCCCCACGGCGCGCGCAATCGGCACGTAGAGCCAGAACAGAAACAGGCTGACGGTGGGAAACAGCACGTCGGACACGCCGTGCAGCACCGAACCGATCAGGCGCGACGTCTGCTCGTCGCCGATCCGGTCCAGCCGTCTGGCGCCAATGCGCGTGGCCACCCAGGCCGTGGCCAGGGAAAACACCACCCACCCAGCCTGGGCCACCGTCTGCGGGTCCAGCAGGTTGGTCCGGGCCCACAGGAGGACGGTGTCGGTCAGTTCGGCAAGCGGTAGCACGGGCGGCTCAGGCGGGGCCCATGTCGACGTGGCATCCGCCGGCGATGCGGCGGGCACGGATGTCGCGTGGCCCGGATGAAACGGTGATCGCACCGCAGACGACGATATGGCGCATGCAAGCCCTCCCGTGGCAAGGGCTTCAGCATAGCGTTACCGCGGGGCGCGCGGCAACGGCAGGTTTTTAAAATGGAATGGGGGAAGGGTTACGGTGCGACCGCGAGCCCGATGAAGTGGCGGCCGCCGTCGGTCACCATGTTGGTCGGGCCCACCGAAACGTGCGCCGTACCGCTGGCGCAGGCGGCCAGCAGCAGAGCGGCGGCCAGTGGAAACAGTGTAATGCGGATCCGGTTCATATCAATCGTTCCCTGTTCCCCTACCCGGTACGGTGTATTTCGTTTCGGATAAAAGTGAACAAATAATAAGCGTTAAGTTGCGAGGTGCGCGCCGCGGCGGGTGCACTGTTTGCCGAACCGGCGCGGACGTGCTATTTGTAAAGGCGTTATTCGGCGCACTGCTTTAGCGGGTGGGTAGCGCCGGGCGGGGGCGGAAATGGCGTTCCCCGCCGGATTGGGCGGTGACCATGGATCACGACGAACGGCAGGGGGGGTATGGACGGCCGCACACCCGCTGAAAACGACATTCTGGTGCGTGTCCGGTCCGCGCGGTTGCGTGGCCTGTATGCGTCGCTGCCTTCGGCGCTGGCCGTGGGGCTGGTGAACGCGGGGGTGCTGGCCGCCGTGCTGTGGCCGCAGGTGGCCCCGGAGCGATTGGGCGCGTGGCTCGGTGCGGTGGTGCTGTTGACGCTGCTGCGTCTGGTCCGGTTGGGCGGCGCCGTGCGGGCGCTGGAGGGGGCCGACACCGCCTCTCTGCATCAAAGCGAACGCCGTTTTGTGATCCACACGGTGATTTCCGGCGCCATCTGGGGTTCCGTGTCGGTGCTGGCGTTTCCCGCCGAATCCATTCCCCACCAGACATTCATGGCGTTTATTCTGGGTGGGCTGTCCGCTGGCGCGGTGACCACACTGCCTTACTTCCAGCGGCCGGTTCAGCTGTTTTTGTTGTTGACGATGGCTCCCCTGTGCATGCGCCTGGCTCTGACCGGTGAGTCCCTGGGCATAATCATGGGCGGCATGCTGTCCCTGTTTCTGGTGATGCTGCTGGTTACCCTGCGGCGGATGCATGCCGGGGTGATGGAAACCATCCGCCTGCAGGTGGAAAACACGGTGCAGGCGGAGGCGCTGGACACCTCCCGTCAACGGCTGGAACTGCACCACCGCAATACCCCGCTGGGGGTGATCGAATGGGATACGAACGGTCGCGCGGTGGCCTGGAATCCCGGAGCGGAGCGGATTTTTGGATTCACCCGGGCCGAGATGATCGGCCAGACCTGGGAACGCCTTATCCCCGAGAGCGCCCGGCCCCAGGTGGCGGAGGTGGCCAGGGCCCTGCTGGCGCAACAGGGCGGGCAGCGCAGCACCAACGCCAACGTGACCCGCGACGGCCGGCCGATCCGCTGCGAGTGGTACAACACGCCGCTGGTGGACGAACACGGCCGCGTGTTCGGCATCGCGTCGCTGGTGGAGGACGTGACCGAGCGCCAGCTTTCGGAAATTGCCCTGCGGGAAAGCGAGGAACGCTTCCGGCAGGTGGTGGAGAATGCCGGGGACGCCTTCTTCCTGCACGACCCGGAGGGACACTTCGTGGACGTGAACGGGCAGGCGTGTGCCGGTCTGGGCTACAGCCGGGAAGAGCTGTTGTCCATGCACGTGTCCCAGGTGGAGGTGGGGGCGGACCCGGAAGCGCTGGCCGAACTGTGGCCGCGCATGGAAAAGGGCGAAACCGTCACCATCCAGGGGCAGCACCGGCGCAAGAATGGCGACACCTTCCCGGTGGAAGTGCGCCTGAGCATGCTGGAGCGCAAGGGCCACAAGCTGCTGGTGGCGCTGGCCCGCGACGTGAGCGAGCGCCTCGCGGCCCAGGAGGCGATCCGTGCCAATGAGGAGCGGTTGCGCTTCCTGCTCGGCGAGGCCCCGGTGGTCATCTACACCTGCTCCCTGGAGGAGAACTATCCGGCCACCTACATCAGCCCCAACATCCGCCAATTGATGGGCTTTTCGCCGGAAACCTTTCTGGCCGATCCCGGCTTCTGGGCCAGCGGCATTCATCCGGAGGACCGGGAACGGGTGTTCCGCGAACTGGGTGGCCTGTTCGAGCATGGTACCCACGAGCACGAATACCGCTTTCGCAAACCGGACGGCAGCTACGTCTGGGTGCACGACGAATTAAGGCTGGTGCACGACCCGGAGGGTCGCCCGCTGGAGATCATCGGCTACTGGGCCGATGTGAGCCGCCGCAAGGAGGTGGAATTCGCCCTGGTGGAGGCACGCCGCGAGGCAGAGCACGCCAGCCAGGCCAAAAGCCGGTTCCTGTCGCGCATGAGCCACGAACTGCGCACGCCGCTGAACGGTATTCTCGGCTTCGCGCAACTTCTGGAAATGGATGAGGAGGCCCTCAACGATTCCCAGCGTGACGGCGTGAAACACATTCTGTCCGGCGGCAATCACCTGTTGAACCTGATCAACGACCTGCTCGATCTGTCCAAGCTGGACATCGGCGAGCTGTCCTTGTCGCTGGAACCGGTGCCGCTGGACGACGCACTGGCCTCCTGCCGCAGGCTGGTGGAACCCATGGCCAAGCGGCGCGAAGTGCACGTGCATGGGGCCACCGGTGGTGGCCTGTGGGTGCAGGCCGACCATGTGCGGCTCAAGCAGGTGCTGCTCAACCTGTTGTCCAATGCGGTCAAATACAACCGGGTGGGGGGCGAGGTGGAGATCGGCGTGGAGGCGTCCGGCGGCCGGGTGCGCATTCTGGTGCGCGATACCGGACCCGGCATCGACCCGTCGTTCCGGGACGAACTGTTCGAGCCGTTCCGGCGTGCCCTGCCCACCGAGGAACTGGTGGAGGGGACCGGCATCGGCCTGTCCATCAGCCGCAAGCTCATGGAGCGGATGGCGGGGGAAATCGGGTTCGAGAGCCCGCCGGGGCGCGGTTCCACCTTCTGGGTGGACCTGCCAGCGGCAGGCAGGCACGAACTGGACGATGCGCGGCCCGTGATCATTTCCCGCCAGGGGATGCCGGATTTGCAGATGCCCCTGACGGTGTTGCAGGTGGAGGACAACCCCTCCAACCGTCAGTTGATGCAGGAGATTCTGGCCAAGGTGCCGCACGTTACCCTGCATTCGGCGGTGAACGGCGAGGACGGGATCGCCATGGCCCGCGACGTGAACCCGGGTCTGGTGCTGCTGGACATGAACCTGCCCGACATGACCGGTTTCGACGTTTACCGGCGGATCCGCGAGCACGCGGATCTCAAAACCGTGCCGGTGGTGGCGGTGAGCGCCGACAGCATGCCGGATCAGGTGGAGCGGGCGTTGAACACCGGGTTTGACGCCTACCTGTGCAAGCCGTATCAGGTGCGCGGGGTGCTCGAGGTCATCGAGCGGGTGTCGGCGGCGAGGCTGGCCGCTTCCTCGCCCGAGTAGCACGCCAGCCGTGGCGGCGCCGTCATGTGGCGCCGGTTTCCCTCACAACGTGATTTTATGATGCGCCGCGGAACCCCTGGGCGCGGGCGTTGGCGGCTGCCGGGGCCGCGTGTGCGGCGTCCGCCAGCAGCAGGGCGTCCCGCGCCAGCGTGTTGCCGGGAAACGCCTGGGCCACCTCCCGCCACACGGCCACGGACGCGGTGGCGTTGCCGGTTTGCAGGTGGGAGTGGGCGATGCACATGAGGGCCATCTCGCGGAGCCCGTACCGGGACAGGGACAGCAGAACCCAGGCCCGGTGACGGTCCACAAAGGGGTGGCGCTCGAAGAAGGCGGCCGCCGCCTTGAAGTCTTCAATGGCTGCCTTGTGGGCACCCGCGTGGGCCTTGTAGAGGCCCAGGAACAGCCGTGGCGCGGCCACCAGATGGGCCAGCGGCGGATAGATCATGATGGGCACCAGCAGGCCCCCCAGCAGCAGCGCCACGGGCACGATGCGCAGGTTGAACAGCAGCACCAGGTTGCCGCCATCGCGCCATGCGGCCACGGGGGTGTTGAGGTGGGGGAATTTCCACATGATCACCCCCAGCAGCACCAGCCCCCACAGCACGCCGATACTCACCTGCGCCGCAATGGCCCGCGGGCTGGGGCGGAACACGGGCGGTATGGGGTGAGGCGGTCGCATGGGGTGATGGCAGCCGGGATGGGCGTGGCCTCCTATCGGCCGTTTCGGGCGCCGGGATGAGCCCAGGTCACCCCCTCCGCCGGTGGGCCTTGAATGTGTTTATAACACATTGAAAATATGTGAAAAAATACCTTCAAATCTGCCCCTGAGTATGACCCTTGTCATGGGCAAAACCCTACCGATCCGGCATATTTAATGTATGGAGAAACGTAATCGCATACGGTGGAACGGCGCCCTTGCCAGGGTGCCCCTGAACGGCCACTTGGAAGGTCAGGCGGTGACGTGTCCGCGCTGTGACGGGACCATGATCGGCGAGCGGTACACGGACCTGCTGGACGACACGGGCCAGCTTCGCGTCAACATGTGGCGCTGCCTCACCTGTGGTGAGGTGTGCGACCCGGTGATTCTGGCCAACCGGGCGCGGCGGCCGGAAATTGTCAGCACGCGCTCGGTTCCCAAGCGGCGTGTGGGGCGCCCGAAAAAGAAGGTGTCGTAAGGCGGCGGACAGGAGATGGGTCCCGTTGGGGGATGTGCGCCGCCAAGGCGCTTTTTTTTGTCCTGAAACCGCTTGCGGTTGCCGATAAGGAGACGGGCGCGCCAATTCGTAAACGGACACTTACGCCTGCCGTTTACCAGCCGGAGGGCGACATTGTGGACTGTCCGCGTTGCAACGGAACGATGATCGAGCAGGAGTTCACCGACATCCTGAACGACAGCGGCCGCATTCATGAAGAGATGTGGCGCTGCATGACCTGCGGTGAGGTGTGCGATCCGGTGATCCTGGCCAACCGGGCGCGGCGCCCGAAGGTGGAGCAGACCCAGCGCGGGCGCACCCGCAAGCCGGTGAATCGCAAAAAGGCCTCCTGACCCCCCGCGCGGAAGGCGCGGTTCGCGTGCCTGAAGATCAGAGGCCCGGCAGGTCGGGAAGAGCGGCCAGCACCGTGGTCACCCCCATGGCGAATCCGCAAAAGAAAACGATAAACGCGAACGTGGTGTTGTTTTTCTGGTTGTCCATCTTTCCCCCCGGAAAGTGAGTCGGCCTGGTGTGCTTTCTTCCCGCTGTCAGGTGCCCGGGGCACCCCCCTGTTACTTTTTTATCGGACTTTTAAAAATCCGTCTGTAGGGGGAAACACGGATATCGCTTAATTTTCCGGTTAAATGTTTGCAACGTGCTGTTTTTTAATCGGAAAATAATTTTCGATGGGGGTGTTGCGGGGGATTTCCGTGGGGTGCGGGGTGCCCGTGGGTGGCCTGCTTGCGGGGCGTGGCGCGGGGCCGTTTGGGGGGCTATGTCAAAGAGCGGGGTGGGAGGTTTGGTTTATTAGGGGGATGACCCTGGTGGTCTGGTTTTGTCGTTCATCTATATGGATGGTTGGGTGGGGTGGGGTGCATGGGTCCGATCCTGCTTCTTTCGTTTCTTCCATGACCTTTCCGGCCCCCCAATCCCCATCCCTTATCCCCCGGAGGGGGACAAGGGGGTGTGCTGCGCGCACGGCGGTATGTGACTGTAGAGGGTTGATTGGAGCTCTTTCGGTGGAAATGACCAGCCGCCTTGCGTTCTG
>JAOUMB010000109.1 GCA_029881725.1 Nitrospirota bacterium | reverse complement strand
GGATTTCCGGATTTGTGGAAACGCGGTTCACGGTGGGGTGCGTTTGGGCGATGGGGGTTTGCGGGGGGTTGCCGGGGTCCGGGAAGGGGGAGGCGGCTGGAATTCATTTCATTTAACGACAAATTAAATGAAATTCGGGAACGGCCCGGCGGAGGCATTTCGGCCCCTTTGCACCCCATCAGGAGGGAGGGGGCGGCGGCTTGGAGTCTATTTTTTTCAATCAGTTGTGGCGTTTCCAGGTGGATACCCCCATCCCTCCTCGCCGAACACTGCCCGGCGCAGGGCCGGACTGCCGCGTCCGCCCGTACCGCCGTGCGCGGAGCACCCGTGCGCGATGCATCGCTGTCGCACGAGGCTAAGTTACCGGTGCGTTAACGGTTCGCAAGGAGGATTTTGACGGATTGATTACCGACGGACGACGCGCCACTGACAAACCAAATGTCGTGCTACTGTAAGGGGACACATGGAATGGCAGTAACCGGGATTTGGTGGGAAATTGGGGGAAGTAACGGGAAATGGGCGGAAATAAAGGGGAAGGCGGGCGGGCTGGTCATTTTTTGAAGGGGTGCGCGCCGACACATGGTTTTGGCGAAAACCGCATCAGGCGACACATGGTTTGTCAGTGCCCGCGTTCCACCCCTTCGCGCAGGCGGAGCGCCAGGCGAACCACCCCGGCCACGTCGTCCGGGCGTAGCGTCTTCAGGGCCTTTGCATCCCCTCCACTCATCGAAACAATTTGATTGTGCAGTGTTCGCGTTAGCGCCGTTAAATCGTCGAACGAGCACTGTTGGGCGCCCATCACCGCCTTTAGCGCCTCCGCTACGGCCATAAACAGTTCCGGCACCATTGGTAGCTCCGGAACGGCCCCGGAACCTTCCGTGGTGCCCGGCACCGCTCCGGTGATTAGCCACTGGATGTCGGTTCCGGTGGCGTCGGCCAGCGCGACCAACTGATCACGGGTGGGTTCGGCTCCCCCCAAAATCCGGTTGATTTCCCCCGCCGCCACCCCTGACGCGCGGGACAAGGCGTTTACACCCCCTTTAAAGCCCTCACACACTATTTTCAACCGCGCGTTGAACGCCTCGGGATCGGTGGCCCGTTTGCGCATTGCTGTCTCGGAACTACCGTAGTCCCGGCCCTTGGCGCGCGCGCCCACGTGGTCCAGCTCACCCTCCCTCATGGGCCAGATGCCATTCCATACCCAATCGATCCGCACCCCGGCCGCCTCAGCCATGCGGGCGATCACTTCGAGCGGTGGTTTGGAGGTGCCCGAGATGTACCGGCCCAGCTGATCCTTGCTGACGCCGCCAATCTTGGCCGCCGCCTCCCTGGTGCCCAGAAGAACCGCAACGTCAGATATGCGGCGCCCAAGTTCGGCTGCGGAAGTTGAACTCGATGGTTCAAGTTTGGAGTTCATCCGTAAAACCCACTAAAAATACAATAAATCAAAAGGTTATGCCAACCTGACGCCTCCCCCATTTAGTACCGGAACCTGAACATGCATTTTTGCAGTTGACACAGCCTCGATAGCTGCATTATTGTCGTTTCCATGTTAACGGGAACAGCAAAAATGCCGACATCGCCGGATGACCGCTGGGGGTGGGTGAAGTACCAGCTTGCGCTGCGCGGACATTCTCTCGCATCACTGGCAAGGAAGAACGGCATGTCCCGTCCTGCTCTTAGCCTGGCGAAGCGTGAAAAACGACCTTATGCGGAACGCATTATTGCTGATGCAATTGGCTGCCACCCCTCTGACATCTGGCCAGATCGATATAGAAATTCCCGAATAGGCAATAGTAGCCCCGCGCGACGCCGGGCCGCAACGTCTCGGAAAAAGAACCCATAGAATGTGGGTGCCCACCAGCCAGTTGGCCGGACTTCCCGGCGTGCCGCAAACGCCCCAGGCGGTAGCGCGAAAAGCCAAGCGTGAAGTGTGGCAATTCCGCAAACGCGTTGGGCGCGGTGGTGGGATGGAATACCACATATCCTCCCTGCCGGAAATCACCCGCGCCCACCTGGCCGCCGAAAGGATCCCCACATCTGCGGTGCTGGTACCGGCCAAACCACCCATTCACCATCCCATCAGCGAACGCGGGATGGCCATGTTGGCCCGCCTGTCCGGCAACGCCAAAAACAGGGCCAACGCCCGCATCTTTATTGTCACGGAGGCGGCCGACTTTGCCCGCCGCTCCCACCTGAATAAAACAGCGGCCGTCATCGCGTTTTGCGCCCTTTACAACAACCGGAAATTGATCGTTCCGGATTGGGTTACCAGCGCGGTGAATGTGGTGACCGACCGGTCCCTCTATCGCTGGACCAAGGCAGTGCAAGAACAGGGCGCCGCCCGGCTGGGTGGAAACTACGGCAACCGGCGGGGCACGTCCAAGGTGGACACCCAGCCGGAACTGCGCGACCTGGTGATCGCCATGCTGGTGGAGCACCCGCACGCGCGGCCCGGTCACATTCTGGATGCCGCCCGCGCACGGCTGCCGCAGGCGGACCTGCCCTCCGACCGGTCGCTGGAGCGGTGGACTGCCGCATGGAAGCGCGACAACCAGCAGGTGTTTGCGGCGGTAACCAACCCGGACGGATACAAGAACAAACACATGATGGCCATGGGGTCCAGGTCGGAAGGGGTTGATGCCCTAAACCAACTATGGGAGTTCGACAGCACCCCGGCGGATGTGATGCTGGCCGATGGCCGCCACAGCATCATCGGCGTGATCGACGTATTCAGCCGCCGTGCCAAGTTGTTGGTGGCCCGCACCAGCCGGGCAGCGGGTGTCACATCACTGGCGCGGCGTGCCCTGCTGGACTGGGGTGTGCCCGAGGTAGCCAAAACGGACAACGGCGCGGACTACGTCGGCCACCACGTTTCACGGGTGTTCGGCCTGTTGGGGGTGGAACACCGCTGTACAGTGACAGTAATTACCTGACACCCGCCCCCTGGCGGGTGTTGGTTTAAGCGGCTTTCTTCTTCGCCGCTGCCTTCTCCTCGACTTCGGGCTTCGGCAGCCCTTTCCCGAACA
>JAOUMB010000108.1 GCA_029881725.1 Nitrospirota bacterium | reverse complement strand
CCGCCGATGCCCATGCCACGGGCGGGAATCAGGTATCCGTTGACCGTTTCATAGGGCCCCGCCAACGCTTCGCTGCGCAGCACGTTGAAGCCCTCGTTGTCGATTTCCGCCGTGGTCACCCAGGAGAGTTTCACCGACGAACCGTCGGAGGTGGCGCTGAAGGTGTCCAGATTCACCAGGATCGGGATGTCCACGCCCACGATAAACGGCGAGAAACTGGTGGTGGTGCCGCACACCCGGTCATTCAGCTTGTCCACATTGCTGGTGATGTTGTTCCAGACGCCACCGGCGTAGTGGTACAGGCCCAGACCCGACTCGCTGCCCACCAGGGCGCCGATGTACCCGATGCACACCTCGGCCTGGGTGAAGCCGACCGTGGCCGAAATCTCGTAGGTATCGGTGCCGTTGGCCTTGCGCACGCCCGGCGGCAGGGCCGGAGCGGGCTGGTTCCTGATCACGTTGGTATCGCCGCTGACGGCCACCTTGTCGAAGGTCACCACCACCACGTCGTTACGGATGGGCACCTGCTGGCCGCAGGTGGTGTTGCCCGCCGGGAAGCCCTCGTCCACCACACCGTTCAGGTTGTTGTCCACGCCGTCACAGACATCGTCGATCAGGTTCGGATCGAGCACCTCCAGGGTGATCGACTCGCTGGCGACCATCTGCCCGTCGCTGGCCACCACGTCGATCGGCCCGTACATGCCGGCGGTTCCCTTGGCCGGGGAGCACGCCATGGTGGCGGTACCGTTGAGGTTGTCGCCAAAGGTGCAGAAGCCGGGGAATCCGGTGGCACTGAAGGAGACCGCCTGGCCATCCGGGTCGGAGCCGAGAATCGACACGTTCAGGTTGAGGGTCTCGGTAATGATCTGATTGCCGATGGGGCTCAGCACCGGCACCCGGTTGACGTCGTTGACCGTAATCGCAAAGGTGCGGGTATCCCACAGGAAGCCGTCGGTCACCGAAACCGTTGCGGAATAGCTTCCGGCATCGGCAAATCCGGGATTACACCCCACCGAACCCGATCCGCCCGCCCCGGTAAAGGTGCAGAAGCCCGGCATCGCGCCCGCCACCAGCGTGACCGCATCGCCGTCCGGATCGGAACCGCTCACGGCCACCGCCAGGGCGCCCCCCTCGCTCACCGTCTGCGCCGCAATCACCGCCAGCGCCGGCGCGGTGTTGATCGGCCCGACGGTCAGGACGGGGGTATAGGTGGTGGCCAGCAGGCCGTCGGACACGCTCAGCACAATGCCCGAATAGGTGCCGACCGTGCCGCCGCCGGGGGTGCACGACAGGGTGGCGTTGGCGGTTCCGCCGCCGGTCAGGCTGCAAAACGCGGGAAGGCCGCTGCCGGTAACCTGCACCGGGTCGCCGTCCCGGTCCGTTCCCGCCAGGGAGTAGGTCACCGTGGACAACTCACTCGCGGTCAGGGTGGCGGGCAGACCGCTCAGGGTGGGCGCCACGTTGGTATTGGCGATGGTCAGGCGGAAGGTTTCCGCCGCCTGACCCTTGTAATCCGTCACCGTCACGGTGATGTCGTAGGTGCCCGCGTCGCGGTCGCCCGGCGTCCAGTACAGCACCTTCCGGGTGCCGTCGAATTTCATTCCACGGGGGAGGCCGGCGAAGTAATGGGCAATGCGCTCCCCATCGGGATCGGCCGCCAGCACCGGAACCTCAACCAGCGCCATTTCCGCGCCGCTGTGGGGGCCGATGGGATCCAGCACCGGCACCCGGTTGACGTTGGCCACCGCAAGGGTGATGTCGAGGGAGGAGGAATTCCCCAGGGTGTCCTTTGCGGATACGGTGACCTTGTAGTTGCCGGAATCGTCGTATCCCCAGTTGCAGTCCAGGGTGGCGGTGCCATTCAGGTTGTTGGTCAGCCCGCAGGAACCGGGGATGAACTTCACACTGAAGGTGAAGGCATCGCCATCCGGATCCGTGGCGGAAAGGGCCAGGGTGTAGGCAATCCCTTCCTTGGTGGACTGGTAGGAAACCGGGTTGATGGCCGGGGCGCCGTTGACGTTGGCCACGGTGACGGCCACGTTCTGGTTGGCCGCGCCGCCATAGGCATCGGTGACCACCAGGGGAACGGTCTGGGTACCGGCGTCGTAGTAACTCCAGGTACAGGTGACCCGTGCGCTTTGGGCCCCGGTGGAAGCGGTGGCGCACTGGCTCAGGGTGGAGCGGAAATTCAACGGGTCCCCGTCCGCGTCGGTGGCGGACACGGTAAACGAGTGGGACTGGCCCTCCCGTCCGGTCTGCGCGGCGGTGGGGTTAAACACCGGCGCCCGGTTCTGGACCCCCACCGACATCAGGAAATCGACCTGGGAGGTCGCCCCCTGCGGGTCGGTGGCGGAAATGGAAACCGGGTAGCTCCCGGCCTCCCCCAGCACAAACGAACAGGCCAGGTCGGCGGAGTTGTCCCCCTTGTCGGTCAGGGTGCACTGGGTGGGAAGCACCAGGCTGGCGATGGTGGCGATCTCCCCGTCCACATCGGAGGCCAGCACGGTGATGCCGTACGGGAACGCCTCACGGGGGCGCTGGGTGGCGATGGGCGCCAGCACCGGCGGTGCGTTCACGTTGTTCACGGTGAGCGTGGCGGTTTGCGAGGCCACGCCGCCCAACCCGTCGTTAACGGAAAGGGTCACCGTATGAACGCCCGCGTCCTGGAAGGTCCACTGGCAGGAAAGCAGCCCGGTGTTCACCCCCGTTCCGGAAACGGAACAGGACGCGGGAAGGTTGGAGCCGCCGAACACAAGGGTGTTCTGGTCCGGGTCGGATGCGGTGAGCGGCACCTCCAGCAGCATGCCTTCGTCACTGGTCTGCGCCGCGACCGGATCCAGCACCGGCGGCCGGTTGGTGTCGTTCACGGTCAGCGAGAAGGTTTCGGAGGCCGCCAGCAGGCCCGGATCGGTCACCGTGACGGTCATCGGGTAAACCCCCGCGTCCGTGTATCCCGGCGAACAGGTCAGGGTGGCGGTGGTGTCGCCGTTGTCGGTGAAGGTACACAGGGGCGCCGGAACGTTCAGGGCGGTGAGGGTGAGCGGATCCGCGTCCC
>JAOUMB010000107.1 GCA_029881725.1 Nitrospirota bacterium | reverse complement strand
CCCTCCCCCCGCTGCAGCAGGTAGGTGCCGTCGGTGGGCACGTGGTCCAGCCCGTCGTGAGCCACCCCCGCAAGGGAAGCGGCGGCGAGTGATTCGGACAGGGCAAAGGTGGAGGCCATTCCGGCGGAGGCGGGGATGGCGTTGCCGCCCAGGGTCGCCAGCGACACGGCCGCGGCGGCGGGCGCCCAGGCGGCGGCGGTCGTGGCCCCGGCAGCCGCGCCCGCGGCGGTGGTTCCGGCGAGGATGGTTTTCTCGATCCCGGCCAGCACCAGCTTCTTCACACCGATCTCCACCAGACCGGAGATCACCTGACGCAAGACGTCCCGCGCCACCGCCCGCATGGCGTCGGAGAACGACTGCTGCTGGAGGATCGCGTCCGCCACCGCGTCGCCCACCCCGGCGGCGAAGCGGTTGAAGGCATCGTCCCAGGCATCCGCCCACTTCAGGGCGTTTTTCGAAAGTTCCTCGACGCGCCGGTCGTCGTTGGCCCGGGAAAGTTCAATGAAGCGCTGCTGGTCGATGAGCTGGTTGTTGAGCGCCTCCTGAATAATCCCCTGGCGGCGCTGGTAGGACTCGCGGACGCGTTCCTCCTCGGTGGCCAGGGTGGTGACCAGGTTGTCCAGTTGCCGCTGCAGGGACGGATCGGGACCGGTGTCCGCCGGGGCGCCGCCGGCGGTCCGCCCGGCGCGGACATCCGCCACCGCCCGCGCGGCGCTTTCCGCCTCGGCCTTCAGGTTGTCGAAGAAGGCGTCGATCTTGTCCGACGGCAGCGGTTCCAGGGCCAGGCGGATCAATTCCGAGCGGGCCATCCCGGCGGCGATGGAGGCCTCAATGGCCGCGCGGGAGATGCCATTGATGGGCGCCGGGTCCAGAAACGGCAGTGCGTGCGCCACGGCGTTGAATCCCTCCGTCAGCCCCACCAGGCCGTCCAGCACCGCCGCCTTGAAAACCAGGAACACCACCTTCGCGGTATCCCACAACAGGTTTAGCCCCCGGATCACGTCCCCCAGAAAGCCCATCGCCTTCACCACGAGTCTGAGGCCCGCCGTCACCTCGTCCCGGAAACCCTCGTGGGCCACCACCGCGTCGGCGAAACGGTCGGTGAGACCGGCGATCACGGGGGCGAGTTCCACCGTGACGCGGTTGGCGATGCCGCGGATGGATTCCCCGGCCCGCTTGAGGTTGTCGTTGGCCTGCTCGATTTTGGCCACTTCGGCGCGGTCCAGGGCGGTGCCGAAGGCGTCCGTCTCGGCGGCGAGTTTTTGCAGGCCGTCCGCCCCCAGATCCAGGGTGTTGAGCAGCGCCGTGGCGCGGCCGCCGAAGATCTTGTAGGCGATGTTCACCCGCTGGGTGTTGTTCTCCACCCCCTTCAGCGCCTCGGCGATGGCCGTGAACTGCTGGTCCGGCGACAGATTTAGGAGGTCCTCGGCGGAGAAGCCGAGCTGCTCCAGTTCGCGTTTGGCCTCGCCGATGCCCTGACCGAAATCGGCGATGTTGCGGACCATATTTTGAAGGCCCTTGTGGAGGGTGCCCACCTCCACGCCGGTGATCCCGGCGGCATGCTCCAGGCCCGCCAGTGCCCGCGTGGTCAGCCCCAGCTTGTCGGCGGTTTTCCCGAGGCGGTCGTTCACCTCCAGAGACGACTTGATCAGGGCGCCCAGCCCCGCCGTGCCCACCAGCGCGGCGATGCCCAGGCGCACCGGCCCCAGGGCGCGGGTGAGGCCGGACAGGCCAGCCCGCACCGAACGGAACGCGGCGCCCGTCCGGTCGTGGGCGCCGATGGTGAACCTGGCGTCCGCCATTCCCATCATCCCTTACCCTTCTGTTTGAAATACGCCTGCCACCCCAGGTACTCGGACACGGACATGCCCATCACCCGGGAGACAGGCATGTGCAGGTGCTCCGCCAACTGGTAGCGGAACAGCAGGTCCATGTCCGAGGTCAGTTTCCCGAAATATCCTCGAGGCTCTGCCGCTCGGCCCGGTTCATCTCCTCGCAAACCCGGCCGATGATTTCCGGATCCACCTCGCGCATGAATTCCGTGCGGTGGACGCTCTTGAACAGAGGTTTTCCATCCCCATCCAGGGCGCGGACGATGAGGGTTTCCACCAGCGCCTCGAGGCTGTCCTTGGCCGCAAACCGGTGGATTCGGTCCCGCTCCCGCAGGTTCAGGGGCCGGAAGTGGATGGTGGTGCCCCACTCGGGGACCTCGATGCTGCCGAGGCCGGCGGCCAACCGCTCCTTGAAGTGACCCTTGGCCTTTTCCAGGATCTCGCTCATTCGTTTATCTCCTAGACCGTCGGCTCGTTGAGGATGCCGTTGCCGGTGAAGTTGAAGCTGGCGGACACGATCCCGCCGTTCTCGCCGCCCATGGACTTGCCGGTGAAGATGGCCAGGCCCGAGTAGTACTGATCGCCGATCACGTCACCCTCGGGATAGAGGTTCAGGGTCACCTCGTTGCCCACCACCATCGCCCCCTGGCCCAGGGCGTCCGTCTCGTCCCAGTGGCACTCCACCGAGCCGGACCAGGATTTGATGCCAGGCTTGTGGGTTTTCCAGGCGTCGTTGAGCTCGGTGTCCTCCACCACCTCCCCCTGAATGTCCAGGGACCAGCTCTTGATCTCGGCCACGGTGTTGACGCCGACCTTCACCGTGCCTTCGCTGCCTACGTGGTTCGCCATCTACTTCGCCTCCTTCTGCGGCATGATCGCCGCCTTTTCGCCCTTCACCACCCACCCGCGTTCCTTCATGGTGGGTACCGCATCGGGCAGCACCTCAATGGGCTCCTTGGCCTTGGGGTGGGTCATCGTCAGCGTTCGTTTGTCCGCCATACATCACTCCTTGTTGTCAGCACGGAAGCTCCCTGCCAACTTTCTTTACGGCAGCGCCGTGTTGGGGTCATCCTCCCGGTGCCGGTAGGCCACGCGGAAGGTCATCTTGTTGGCGCCCACCGGGGTTTCCGCCGCGTCGAGGTCGATCTCGGCACCGGTGAACAGGACGTCCTTGGCCAGCCCCCCGAGGGTGGGGTCCAGGGCCAGGGCGGCGATCACCTCGGATTCGAT
>JAOUMB010000023.1 GCA_029881725.1 Nitrospirota bacterium | reverse complement strand
TCGACGTGGTCTCCTGCTCATGTCTCGCTCCTTCTTGAGGGGGCATCATCATGCCCCAACTGAGCAGGAAATCCACTTATCCCAGTTGTTCAGATTTCCGGGGCCACCTCTCTCGACCACCACACCGGGTTACCATACGCTTGCGGAAAAACTTGTAAGAAACGACAATTCCACCGATATGGAATTCATTGGTCCGGGCCGGAAAGAGGCCGGGCAGGCTCACCTGCCCACGCATGATGCGGCGGACTGAGCCATTGATTCGCGACCCGGAGAGCCGACGGGGCAGGGATGCCCCGCCGCCGGTTCGCCTTTGGGAGGGGCTGGATGCATACGCTGATCTACGGTACCGGTGCCGTCGGCGGTTATTTTGGCGGCCGTCTGCAGGACATGGGCGCAAACGTGACGTTCTTGGCACGTGGCACCCAATTGACCACCCTGCAAAAGGCCGGACTGCGCATCCTGAGCGTAGACGGCGACTTGGCCATGTCAGTCAAGGCCGTACAAAATCTCTCCGAAGCCGCCGAGCCGGACCTGGTGATGCTCACCGTTAAGGCAGTACACACCAAGACTGCCGCCAAGGATTTGGCAGACCATCTGCCCCCCAGTTGTATGGTGATGACCCTGCAAAACGGCATCGAAAATGTGGAAATTCTGGCCGAACAGCTCGGCCCGGAGCGGGTAATTGCCGCCACCACCTTCATCGGCGCCTCGGTTGCCGCCCCTGGCGTGGTCCGTCACACTGCCGCCGGCTTCATCCGTGCCGGCCGCTACCCCACCGGAAGCGACCCGCGGGTACGGCAGATCATCAAATATCTGGGCGACTACGGATTAAAGATCGAGGAAAGCACGGATATCCGCGCCGATATGTGGAAAAAGATGCTGTGGAACCTGGGCTTCAACGGCCCATCCGCCCTCACCGGATCCACCGTGGGCGAGATGATCGCCCGTCCGGGCATCGCTTGGCTGATCCGCTGGCTGATCGCGGAAGGGGCCCAGGTGGCGCGGGCCACCGGTGTAGAACTGCCGGAAGGGGTGGAGGACACCACCTTTGCCCAGACCAAGGGCCTGACTGAGTTCAAGACCTCCATGTTGCAGGATGTGGAGGCCGGCCGACGAATCGAGAACGACCCGTTTTACGGCTTTCTGGCCCGAGAAGGACACCGGCAAGGAGTGGCCACACCGCTCACCACCATGATACGCGACGCCCTCACCCTGAGCTTCGGCGACCGCGCCTGAGCCCACGCCGAATTCCGAGATTCAGCCCGGATCCGCCAGAAAATCGCCTTCTGACTTCTGCGGCCGCGTCATCAGCGCAGTCAGCGCGTCTTTTGCTCCCATTCCATCAAACAACACCCGATGCACCTGCTCCACAATGGGCATCTCCACATGTTGCTTGCGCGCGAGTCGTAGCGCCGCTTCGGTGGTCTTGACCCCCTCGGCCACCATGCGCATCTCTCCCAGAATCTGCTCCAGATTTCCTCCCTTGCCAAGGGCAATTCCCACCTGCCGGTTGCGGGACAAACCGCCGGTACAGGTGAGCACCAGATCGCCCATGCCGGAAAGCCCGGCAAAGGTCTCGGCCGACGCACCCATGGAAATTCCCAGCCGGGTCATCTCGGCCAGCCCCCGGGTAATCAGCACCGCTTGCGTGTTGGAACCATAACCCAGGCCCTCCACCGCCCCCGCGGCTATGGCCACCACGTTTTTGAGCGCGCCCCCCACCTGGGTGCCCACCGGATCGCTGTTGGTATACACCCGGAACGTGGTGGAGGCGAATAACGTCTGCACGGTATCCGCCACGGACGGGTTCCAAGCGGCGACCGCCACCGCCGTGGGTGCCCCCTGAACCACTTCCCGCGCAAAGCTGGGACCGGAAAGGACCGCCAGGCGATCCCTGCAGGTTGGCCCCAGTAACTCCTCGAACACCCCACTTACCAACTGCAGAGTGTCCACCTCAATCCCCTTGGAAGCGGTAACAATCGCCACATCGTGCGGCAGATGCTCGCGCAGCCCGCTCAGCACGGAACGGGTGAACTGGGTGGGGACCACCCACACCAGTAATTCCGGCGCCGACTGCACCGCCGCCACCAGGTCGGTGGTTGCGGAAATTCCTTCCGGAAGCGGGGCTCCGGGCAAGTATGGCGTATTTCGCCGCTCCCGGTTGATTGCGTGGGCGGTTTCTTCCTCCCGGCACCACAGGGTTACACGGTGACCATTTTCTGCAAGCACCCAGGCCAGAGCGGTACCCCAACTTCCTGCCCCAACCACCGTTACCCGCGCGCTACCGCCCATATTCCCTCTCCGGCTTCTCCGCTCCAGGCTTGCATCACGCCCGGTTCACGGTACATTGGTGTCATCCCCCTAACGGCTTTGGGCCATTTGTCCGAAGCGAAACAGGGGATTGTTTGGAGTATAGGCCGTCCGGCGGGACGACGTCAACCGGCGGCACGACATAACACACTGTAAACAATGGAGTTTTCGTGCTTTCTGCCGCACAACTTCTACCCACATGGTACCTGATTGGCGCTGCGGTGCTGTTCGGGCTTGCGGTGGGTAGTTTTCTGAACGTGGTGATCTGTCGTCTGCCGCAAGGGAAATCGGTGGTCTCGCCGGCGTCGCGCTGCCCGCGCTGCGAGACAGCCATACGCTGGTACGACAATGTGCCGTTGCTTGGCTGGCTGTGGCTGGGTGGAAAGTGCCGCAACTGCAAAGAGCCGATCAGTATTGAATATCCGCTGGTGGAAGCCGCGAACGGTGCCCTGTGGGGGGTGCTGATATGGCGCTTTGGTCTGGTGCCGGAAACGCCCGTTTATCTGGCGTTGGCCTCGGCCCTGCTGGCCTTAACCCTGATCGACCTCCACCACCAGATTCTCCCGGACCGCATCACCCTGCCCGGAATCGTCGTCGGGCTGGCCGCTTCTGCATTTTTGCTTCCAGTAGGTATTCTGCCCGCGGTATACGGCGTCGTCCTGGGGGGGGGGCTGTTTCTGGTCATCGCCGTCGTTTCCCGGGGGGGCATGGGTGGAGGCGACATCAAGTTGATCGCTATGATCGGTGCATTTCTCGGCTGGCAGGCGGTGCTGCTTACGACCGTGGTGGCGGCCACTACCGGCAGCCTTGTGGGCCTTGTCTTGATGGCCTTGTACGGCAAGGGCCGCAAGTATGCAGTGCCGTTCGGGCCGTTTCTTTCCGCCGGAGCCTTGGTCAGCCTGCTGTGGGGAACGCCGCTGATCGACTGGTACATAGGGCTTTCCCGGCCGTGATTCAGCTACTCCGCCTGGCGTTCCTGTTTGCCTTCCTGATCGGGCTGGCATTACTGGTACATCTGCGATTGAAGCTGGAAGCGGCGGAATCCATCATCGCCAACCATGTGGACCCTAGGATCGCTTCCGTCGAATGGCGGCTGGCCGATGCCGGCACCGGCACCCTGCTGCAGATCCTAATCGCCGGTTCAATCGTGGTATTGCTGATCGCCTACCTGCGCATTCTCCAGCAGGCCGAGCGTAGACCACTGACGTCCACCGAGGCGCTCGCGCCGCTCACCAACGCCCTGCGGGAACTAAAGCGGCAGGAGGCGCTTTCCCGCGTGGAAAAGCAACAGGCCGAGGTCCAGATGACCGGCATGCGCGCCGTGCACACCACCGTTCTGGAGGGAATCGGGAGTGGCGTATTGACCGTTGACGCGAATGACCGGATCGTCACGTGCAACCGCGCCGCACGGGACATTCTGGGTTGGTCGGGCGGGTCGGCGGATGGGCGCCCCCTTGTGGAATTGTTTAAAGGAAACTTGCCGGTTCAACTCACCAATACAGAGGGCAATGAGCACTCATCTCGGGTGGAATTCGAATGGATACCGACCCGAGGCGCGCCCAAAACGCTGGGCATGTCCATCTCCGCAATCCACACGCCGCAGGGACAATTGACTGCAGTGCTGTTTTCCGACCTGACTGAAGTGAAAAGGCTGCAACGAACCGCAGACCTGCGCCGACATCTGGCTCAACTCGGTGAGGTGTCCGCCGGCATCGCCCACGAATTTCGCAACAACATGGGGGCCATGATGGGCTACGCGCGGCTGATCGCCCATGACGTACCCCCCGATTCCGGAGCGGGAGAAGTGGTCCAAGCGATGATGGGCGAACTGAGCCAGATGGAGCACCTGATTCGCGACCTGCTGGAGTTTTCACGCCGCGATACCCTGGACCTCGCCGCGGTGGACGCCGCTGGCCTGATCAAAGGGGCCGCCGAAGTGGTGGCGGCCGGAATGAGTGTCCCCATCCGCGTGACGGCTCCCGCGGGGCTGCCCGCGCTGCGTGCTGATGAAACCCACCTTCGGCAGAGCCTGATAAATCTGGTACGCAACGGATGCGAGGCAGCCCGAGAAGGCGCTCCCTCCCGTGGGGAGCCGCCACGTGTAACCGTCAGCATCACCGTTGATTCCACCCAACGCGGCACCACGCACCCGCGCATGCTGCAGATTTCCGTAACCGATAACGGGCCGGGCATCGATCCGGAGGTACGCCGGAAAATCTTTCTGCCATTTTTTACCACCAAGGATGAGGGAACCGGCATGGGCCTCGCCCACGTTCACAAGACCGTTACCGCGCACGGAGGTGAAGTCTCGGTTGAAACGGCAACCGGCGGCGGAACGACCTTCCTGCTGCGCCTGCCCACGGTATACGCGGAAGGTCCCCCATCCAGTATCTCCATAGCGGAGGCGGCATGAACATTCTGCTGGTTGAAGACAAGGACGGCATGCGCGACATGCTCACCCGCGCCCTGTTGCGCGAAGGATACAACGTGCAGCCGGTGGCCGACGGGGATGCCGCTATTCGTGAACTGGGAGCACGCCCCTGGGATCTGGTGCTTACGGATTTAAAACTTCCCGGAAGGGACGGCATTGAGGTGCTCCAGGCAGCCCATGAAATCTCCACCGACCTGCCGGTGGTGGTCATGACCGCGTTCGGAAGCATCGAAGTGGCGGTAGATGCCATGCGCAAAGGTGCGTTCGACTTCATCACCAAGCCGTTCGACCCCGACCACCTTATGCTGGTGCTCAAGAAGGCCCTGGATAACCGGCGCCTGCAAACCGAGAATCAAATCCTCAAGGAATCCGCAAAAAACTATTCCGAGCAAACCATGATCGGTGAAAGTGCCGGGTTGAGGGCCGCAGTGGACCAGTCGATCCGCGTGGCCGCGGGTGACACCACGGTATTGCTGAATGGTGAATCGGGCACCGGCAAGGAGCTGTTTGCCCGCCTGGTCCACGATCACAGCCCGCGTGCCAAGGGGCCGTTTGTGGCGGTCAATTGCGCGGCGATCCCGGAGCAGCTTCTGGAATCGGAGTTTTTCGGTCACGAAAGAGGGGCCTTCACCGGCGCCGATCAACGCCACATCGGACGATTTGAGTTGGCCCGGGGAGGTACAATTTTCCTTGACGAAATCGGCGATATGGACCTGAACCTTCAGGCCAAACTGTTGCGCGTCCTGCAGGACGGCGAGTTGTACCGCGTGGGCGGCGAAAAACCGGTGCCGCTGGATGTCCGCGTGGTGGCCGCCACCCATCAGGATCTGCCCCGCCTGATCGAACGAGGAACCTTTCGTCAGGACCTCTATTATCGGCTCTGCACCTTTCCGGTGCGCATTCCGCCCCTCCGCGAACGGAGGGAAGACATTGCCCTGTTGGCGGACCATTTTGTAAAACGGTATGCTCGCGAATTGGGCCGGGACGTGCGCGGCCTCTCCCCCGAGGCCATGGCCACCCTGATGGATTACGCTTGGCCGGGGAACGTCCGTGAGTTACAGAACAGCATGGAACGCGCCGTGATTCTGGCGGTCAATGGCCGGATTGAGCGGGTTGACGTCGGGTCCGACAGCCCGATGGTGGGAGCGGCGGTTCCGTCGGTCCAGGCCGACATCGCCGCCGCAGAAGAAACCGGTATTCCCATGCACGGCACTCTGCATCAGGTGGCGGCCCATGCCTTGCGCCACTACGAGTCTCTTTACATCCGCCAGGTCATGGACAAGACTGGCGGCAATAAAAGCCGAGCGTCCGAGATACTGGGGGTCAGCTATAAGACTCTGCTCAACAAGGTCAAGGAGTACGGCATCGAACCGGTTCCCACCGGCGCTGACTGAAACGCGCCCGAATGTGTCACAATGGGCACGTCAATCCACTTGATCTGGAGAGTCCAATGAGCCGCCTGTTTCGCTACAATTCGCTTGCCGACCACCTGTTAACGATCCTCACCGCGGCACTGGTGATCATGTTCGTCGTGGTAATGTCCGGGCACTGAGGAAAACCCGAACCGTGATCCGGCAAGGCCGCTAAGCCCTTTCTTTCACCAGCCTGCGCGAGGCGGTAAGCACCCGACTCAGGATCAGCACCCCGTAGCCGAACAACCACAGGCTTCCGCCGCAAACGAGCAGGCCCAGCGGCACCGCCACCCATACGTGCCAGACGGACTGGAACGCCAGTTCCGAATTATTGGCAATGCGGGCCACGTAGCCAAGAAGCAGGGCTCCAAAGCCAAAGGTTACCGCCAACATCACCAGCATCAGCACGGCCACCAGCCAAGAGATGGCAAAATGGCGCGCCCGTCGGCGCCGCTCCGACGTGTCTTCCGGCCGGGTCACGAGTCCTTCTCCGCTTCAGCCGCTTCCAGCGCGGGACGCCGCCAGGCGTAGCCGCCTTCTGCCTCCTGCTCCATCCACCACTCCCGGTTGAGCAGACGAATCTTGCCCAACAACAGTACACACACTACCAGCAGCGCCCCCAGGGAACCCATTACAAAGCGGGTCCGGTCCCGCAGTTGCTGCTCAAATTCGGTGAGCACCAACTCCAGCCCGGTAGCGGACTCCTCGGCTGCGACGATTTTCTGATCCGCCCCAGTCACTTCCTGGCGGCGCATCATCTCCTCCACCGCGCCGATTTCCGTCCATGCTTCGGACAGACGCACGGACAGGTCGTCCACATTTCGTCCTCCGTGGCGGGCGTGCTCCACCCGCTCCTGAAGAACGGCCAGCCGGGTACCCAGGGCAATAAAACGCCCGGACATCTCCGCGGTCAGGGTACGATCGGCCGCCAGATGGCGCAAACTGAGCAGGTAGGCAACCAGATCGCTCATCTCCCCATCTTCCATCTGAAACGGCGGCATGGTCGATCCCGGGGTAACAGACGAAGGGCGGCGCAGATGATCCCGGTGCCAATCACCAGTATGCTCCGCCACCTCACCCTCAAAGGTAAGGTCCGGACCCAGGGAGCCGCCGATGCCACGCACCGTATGACACCCGGAACACCCCTTGGCGGCATACACCGACTGGCCCCGGACCACGGCCTGCGCGTCCTGTGGGGACGGCGGCCTCGGCGCATTGAACACCGCCTTTGATGCGGGGTCCGGTTGCATTGAGACCGGCTTGGGCTTCAGTCGTGGGGTGCCGGTCGCCCCGGTGCCCTTCAGGGTGATGAGAAACGCAGCCAGATCCATGGCGTCCTGTTCATCCGCAACGGGCGGCATGAACGAACCGGGAGAAACCTCGGCGGGAGCCCGTAGGTGACGGACGTGCCAGGCTTCGTCGTGCCCGGACACCAACCCGGCATCAGTCAAATCGGGACCCACCTGTCCCCCGTCGCCATTCAGTTGATGGCAGCTGCGACAACCACTGCCCTCAAACAACTCTTGCCCACGCGCGGCATCGCCACGTGACACGGGGGTGGCCGCCACGGGCTTGGGCTTGGCCGATTCCGGCGCGGGGGGCCCGGCGGCGGGCAACGCATCCGTTATCACCACGTCGCCGGGATGAAGGTTGGGCTGCACCGACGTCCCCAAAGGGGGCGGTTCGGGAGCGGCCCCGGCCGTACCTTTGAGGGTGATCAGAAAATCGGCCAGATGCTCGACGTCATCCACGTCCTTGATTGGTGGCATGAACGAACCGGGGGACACCTCGGACGGGGCCAGCAGATGACGTACGTGCCAGGACCGGTCATGTCCAGCAACCGCGCCGGCAGCACTCAAATCCGGGCCGACCTTGCCTCCCTTGCCGTGCAAGGTATGACAATTGCGGCAGCCCCGCTCCTCAAACAGGTTCCGGCCGGTATCCGCATCCGCAAGGGCGGTGGCTGGACCGGCCAACACAAGCAGCAAGGGCAATAGGAACCGGATCAACTGTAGTACCCCCATACGGTGAATGCCACGAAGGCCAGCGTGCACCCCACTCCCACGGTGATGGCAATGGGACGGCGCCGGGGGTCGCGATCGGGATTCAGGTCAAAAAACGGAAAAAACAGCAACAGGAACGCCACCACACCCATCAACCCCACCCCCAGCAGTTTGGGGGCCCATTCACCAAGCGGGCGGAACACCTCGGCAAACTTGAGAAACTGGTAGGCAGCCAGGAAATACCATTCCGGCTTGATATGTTCCGGGGTGAGGAACGGGTCGGCTTGGGGAAGCATGGGTGCGGGACTGACCCACACCAGCGCCACCATCAGCCCGATCATCAGAAACGCCGCCACCACCTCCTTGAGCAGGTGATGCGGCCAGAACGGGATGGAACCGGGCACCTGCTCTTCCGGCAACAACAGATCGCGCGCGGAGACCACGCCCACCGGATCTCCGTTGTCGGTCACCACCAGATGCCGAACATGGTGGCGGATCATCTCCGCATTGGCACGGTGAATCGGCTCCTCCTGATCGATGGTGATCATCGGGCTGCTCATGATCTCGCCCACCCGCACCGCCTTGTCCAAATCCTCCTCCAGCACCCGGCTGGCCAGATCGGTACCGGTGATGATGCCGACAAAGCGGCCGCCGTCCTTCACCAGCAGGGAACGGATGTGCATCCGCTTCATCAGGCGCGCGGCTTCCACCAGATCCAGGTCCGGCGATACGGAGACCGGGTTGCGGCTCATGATGTCGGAAATGCGCAGGATACCCACGGCGTGCTCCTTAAAGCGGACCCGAGATGCCCAGACGGCGGATCATCAGGAAGTGCATCAACAGCAACACCGCCATCCCCACCGGCATGATCACCACATGGAAGGCGAAAAAGCGGGTCAGTGCCAATTGCCCGACGGTGTCGCCCCCCTTGATGAAATAGGCCAGTGCATCACCGATTACCGGGATCGCACCGGGAATTTCAGCCCCCACCACGGTGGCCCAGTACGACAACTCGTTCCATGGCAACAGATAGCCGGAAAAGCCAAAAACCAGCAGCCCGAACATGAGCAATACACCCACCACCCAGTTGAAGTCCCGCGGCGGCTTGTAGGCACCGTACAGAAACACGCGCAAGGCATGAATCATCACCGTGATCATGATCAGATTAGCACCCCAGTGGTGAAACCCGCGCACCAGCCACCCGAACGGAATGTTGTTGGTGATATGCACCACCGAGTGGTATGCCTGTTCTACGGTGGGACGGTAATACAGCAGCAGCCCCACCCCGGTGACCACCTGAATCAGAAAAATCAGGAAGGTGATGCCACCGAAACAGAACCAGAAATTGACGTGCGCCGGTACCGGCTTTCTGAGTGCCCGCGAAAGTGCAGTCCGGAAGTCCAGCCGCTCGTCCAGTTCGCCATACAGGGCCCCGGTAAATAGGCTGACCAGGTTGAGCAGGCTTTTGACGTTCTCCCCCTGGTAGGCTGCCTCGCCTCCTTTTTTTCGCCAGCCAAACATGGTCAAGTCACCACCACGGTATCGCCGGAGATCCGTGCTTCATAACGTTTTAAGGGAGCCGGAGCCGGCCCCTGGGCCACCTGTCCGGTTACTTCAAAGCGCGAGGCGTGGCACGGGCAGACCATCTGGCGCGCCTCCGGGTTCCATCCCACCAGGCAACCCAGGTGGGTGCATACCAGCCCCAGCGCATACACATCTGGCCCTACGCGCACCACCCCCACCGGCTGCCCCTCCACCAGCAGTTTCACCATCGGCTGCTCGTCCAACTGCGCCAGCGGAAACGAGGCACTGCGCTCGCCACCGGTGGTGCTGCCCTCCGGGCGAGGCCAGATGTAACGTCCTACCACGTAGCCACCGGTACCCATGGCGGCACCGGCCCACAGGGCCAGCCCCAGGTTGTACATGCGGTGCATGAATTTCCGCCGTGAAGCGTCGACCGCCGCCGGGGCGCCTTTTCCGGTGGCACCACCTTCCTCCACAATACTGTCCATCCCTCTCCCGAGTGGTCGTCAGACCATCTGTCCGCCTATTTTTTCCCGGGCCAGTTTTCCGGCGCCTGGGCGGAGTCCTTGAAAGATTGCAAATATTCGACGATCGCGTCCAATTCCTCGTCCTTTAGGCGTGCTGGGGGCATGATGGAGCCCGGATTGATGCCCTTTGGATCAGAGATGTACGCACGCATCCGCTCCGGATCACTCCATGCGGCCACGTGCTGAAGGGGAGGTCCCTTGCGCCCCCCCTTGCCGTTCAAATTGTGACACACCAGGCATCCCTTTCGCTCGATAAGAATCTTGGCGTTGGGTCCGGCATGGGCAGGCACGGAAAAAATCCCGCCAGACATTACCAAACCACACACCAGGATGACTGCGGCGCGCATCGTAATCGACACAAAAACCTCCTTCCAGCCCCCACTCACAGGGCATGAAATAATTGTCTGAATCCTTGGAAATATCGCGTATTCCGCGCAGAATGTCCAGCGGGCGCCCCCTTGCCGCCGTTGACCGGAAGAGGGGTGGCGGGATACAAACGACAGACACGAGGAAAGGATTCCACCATGCCCCACCCCCAGTTTCGCGCCCTTCGCCACACGGGTTTTTTTGCCCTTGCCCTGCTGACCTGCATATTGACCTCAGGGCCAGCCGGCGCCCAGGACGGGTGGCAGGCCGCGTTACGACAGGCCCCGGTACTCACCATGCCGGTGGGCGTTTGCGCACCTTCCCCACTGCCGCTGCTGAAGGCCGACCCGGAGGCGTTCACCTGGAAAAACCCCCTGCCCCAGGGAGACCACCTGCTGGGGGTGACCGGCGGCGCAAAAACCATTTGGGCAGTGGGCGACAAGGGACGCATCCTGCAAAAAAAGGGACGCACCTGGGAATCAGTCAACACCGGGGTCACGGATTATCTGTCCGGGGCATGGGCTGCAGACGATACACATGTATTTGTCACCGGCTACAACGGCCGCGTGCTCTACTTCGACGGCCGCCTGTGGTGGGATCAGCCCACCGGGGTGAGCAACGACTTCAACGGCATCTGGGGCTCCGCCCCGAACGACGTGTTTACGGTGGGGGACCGGGGGGTGATCTTTCACTGGGACGGAAAATGCTGGATGCGGCAGGAGAGCGGCACCGACAACCTGTTTTTTGGCGTGTGGGGTTCCAGCGCCACCGACGTGTGGGCGGTCGGGGGGCGCGGAGTCGTCGTTCATTACGACGGCTCCCGCTGGCAGCCGGTGGACGTGGGGGTGCAGGCGCACTTCGTGTCCGTGTGGGGAACCGGGCCGGACAACGTATACATTGTGGGCGATGGCGGCACCGTAGTGCGCAAAATGGGGGACACCTGGCGCACCGACAAGCCGGACACCAACGCGCTGCTGCGCTGGGTGTGGGGCACCGCTAACGACGACGTGTGGGTGGCGGGAGACGACGGCACCCTGTTCCACCACAATGGCGCATTCTGGGTACGAGCGGCGTCCGGCACCGGTCAGGCAATCCGGGGTGGATGGAGCGAGCGGAAAAAGCGCGTCGCCACGCTGGTGGGGGACAATGGAACGATTTTGTCCGGAACCTTTGAAAAGGGAATTCTGCCGGTGATCAAGGGAACCCATTCCGACCTGCTCGCCACGGATGGCGACTGGGCGGTGGGCTTGAACGCCACCATCCTGCATTCCGACCGGGCCGGCTGGACGCCGGTAGCCCCCGGACCGTCAGGGCCGGTGGGGCACCTGATGGCGCTGGGCGCCCTGGCCGATGGACGCGCCCTGGTAGCCGGCCCCGATGGGGTATGGGTGGGAGATACGGCGGGCTGGAAGTCGGTTCCGCCGCCGCGCGTCGGCGTTGTGAAGGCCATTCGCACGTGGGGCCATGCGGCCGTGGCGGTGGGCAGCGAAGGGCTGGTGATGGCATGGAACGGCGACGGCTGGTGGCCCATGCAGGAACGGATTCAGGGCACCCTGAACGGTATCGGCGGAGCCTCCCCGAACGATTTTTGGGTGGTGGGTGAGGAGGGTATCGCCTATCACTACCTGAATGGCCAATGGTCCAGGGCTCCGACCCCGGGGGGGGAGGAACTGGCCGCCATATCCGACAGCGGCGTGACCGTGGGCGCTCTGGGAGTGATATACCGGTGGTCAGGGGACTCCTGGAGGCGACTGGGCCAGGGTGGGCTGTCGTTGATGGCGGTGGCGGACGGGCCTCAGGGGGCTACGTGGACCGCGGGCGACTTCGGCACCATTCTGAAAATCACCGGCGAGCAGATCGAAACCGTGCCGTTTACCGGGCAAAGCCTGTGGGGAATCAAGGCCAACGGCAATGGAATGCGCCTGGTCGGTGACGGCGGCACGATCATTGAGTGGCAGGAAACACAACGCCGCCGGTAGGATGGCCCAAGCCCTCCCCCGGCGGCGTTAGCGGGAATTAGTGGCCTATTCCCGGCGGTTGGGCTACATATCCCCCTGCATCCCCTCGAATTCGTCATACCAGGTCATCTGAATCTGCTCCAGAATGCCCTCACTGGATTTCTTGGGGTCGTCGGCAAAGTCCGGCAGCCCGACCACCATCTCGTGCAGATCGGTAAAACGCAGGCTCAAGGGATCCTTGTCTGGGTAACGCTGAATCAGTTCAAGCGCGATGTCTTCGGCGCTGTTCCAGTTCAATCCAGCCATGGTCAGTGTCCTCCTGATTCTTCCTGGGTCATCATGACGTGAACCACCACGTCACCGCTCCCCTCCACCACCGCCTGACAGGCCAGACGCGATTGCAGGGTGAGACCCGCGGCACGGTCCAGCCGGTCCTCTTCGTCCTCATCCATTTCGGACAGGAACTCCTCACCGTTCTTGACCACCACATGACAGGTGGTGCAAGCGCACACGCCGCCACAATTGTGGGCCAAGCTCACATGGTTGCGGATGGCGATATCCAGCAGGCTTCCGGGAAGCCCGTGGTCACCATATGGATAATCGGCCGGATCGACCTCACAGGTTACCCCGGAGGGCAAAAAAGTTACCTTTGCCATAGGTCTCGATATCCGCTTCAGGCCGCGCCAGAGCCGCCGGAGGCAGACTCCTTACCGCTTTTTTTCACATAATCACCCACCGCCGCCTTGATGGCGTCCTCGGCCAGCACCGAGCAGTGAATCTTCACCGGCGGAAGGTTCAGTTCCTCAACGATATCGGTGTTCTTGATCGCCATCGCCTCGTCAACGGTGCGCCCCTTCAGCCACTCGGTGGCCAAGGACGAACTGGCGATGGCCGAACCACACCCGAAGGTCTTGAATCTGGCATCCTCAATGATCCCGTCCTCATTGATCTTCACCTGCAGTTTCATCACGTCGCCACACTCGGGGGCGCCCACGATGCCGGTTCCCACGCCTTCCTCGTCCTTGCCGAACGAGCCCATGTTGCGCGGGTTATTGTAGTGGTCCAGAACCTGGTCACTGTAAGCCATTTTCTCTTCTCCCTTGCCTTCCCCGCGGAGCGGGAATATATTCGCGGCCCGTCAGTGGGCCGACCATTGCACCTGACTGAGATCAACTCCCTCTTTCGCCATTTCGTACAGGGGTGACATCTCCCTGAGCCGCTGGATGGTTTCCACCACGCGGCCGATCACATACTCCACCTCCTCCTCGGTGGTGAAGCGCCCGATGGAAAAGCGCAGCGACGAATGCGCCAACTCCTCCGACACCCCCAGTGCTCGAATCACATAGGACGGCTCCAGGGTCGCGGTGGTACAGGCGGAACCCGAGGCCAGGGCAATCTCCTTCAGGCCCATCAACATGGACTCGCCTTCCACATAGGCAAAACTGATGTTCAAGTTGTGGGGTAGGCGATGCTCGCGGCTGCCGTTCACCTGCACCTCGTCCAGCCCAGCCAGTATGCCGTTCTCCAGATGGTCGCGCAGAACACCCATGCGAGCGCTCTCCTCCGGCATCTCCTGCATGCACAATTCAGCGGCCTTGCCCATGCCGACGACGCCCGGAACGTTCAGAGTGCCAGAGCGCATTCCACGCTCATGACCGCCGCCGTCGATCTGGGCTGAAAGCCGCACCCGCGGGTTGCGGCGACGCACGTACAGGGCACCCACGCCCTTGGGGCCATACATCTTGTGGGCGGTGACCGCCAGCAGGTCAATGCCCATTTCCTGCACATCGACCGGCACTTTGCCCACCGCCTCGGTGGCATCGGAAAACAACAGCACTCCAGCTTCCTTGGCCACCTTTCCAATCGCCACCATATCCTGCACGGTGCCAATCTCATTATTGGCCATCATCACGGAAATCAGAATGGTGTCCGGGCGGAGCGCCGCCTTCACCGCGTCTGCGGAAACTCGCCCCTCCTTGTCCACCGGCACCTCGGTCACTTCATACTGATGCTCGCGCACCAGCCGCTTGACCACGTCGTGCACCGGACGGCTGTCGGTCACGGCCACCACCATATGACGCCCTTTTTCCCCGTACATCTCGGCCACGCCACGAATGGCAAGATTGATCGCCTCGGTACCTCCACTGGTGAAAATCACCTCCTTGGCGGTAGCTCCGATCAGCTTGGCCACCTGCTCGCGGGCAACATCCACCGCCTGCTCCGCGTCCCAGCCGAAGCTGTGGTTGCGGCTGGCCGGATGGCCAAACACCTCGGTGAAATACGGCAGCATCGCCTCCAGCACCCGCGGATCCACCGGCGTGGTGGATTGATAATCCATATAGATTGGTATCTTGACACTCATATTCTTATCCCAGCTTGCTTTGGTTATGTCTTCCGGGTTACCCCGGCTCAATCATCGAAACGGCCGGCACCGCCGACATGGCATGCACTTCGGCCACGCTCATTCCGGTCAGCAGCGCACTGATCCGCGCCTGGATATGGGCCACCGGCGTACGAATGGTACAGGTGTCCGCCTGAAGGCACGGGGTAACCGCATCCTGCACACAATCGGCGATGCCGATCGGCCCCTCAATCACCTCAATCACCTCGGCCACCGAAATGTCCTTGGGCAACCGGGACAAGGCGTACCCCCCCTTGGGCCCATTCTCACTGACAATCAGCCCCTCGCGGGACAGGGTCTGCAGGATCTTCGCCATCATTTCCACCGGAATCTGATAGATCTCGGCAATCTCCTTGGCATTCACCAGGCGCTCATCGGCCAGAAACCCCATGTGGTGCAAGGCCATCAGCGCATAGTCGGTTTTCTTGGTCAGTTTCAGCACGTTGATCTCAATCTGGTAATCGTCATCATCTCTCAGGATTCCGGCATGCAGCGCCGCGTTACTCCCGATCAGAATGGTCGCCGACCAAAAGGGTCGTATATAAAGTAACACCCCCCCCGGAGGCCGGTCAACCTCTGGCAAGGCAGGATTTTTCCCATACTGCGGTGCCGCTTTTCCGCTCCCCCCGCGCGCTGCACAAGGCCCGGTGCATTGACTTTTTCTCATCCACCGATGCAAACTGCCGCCAATTGTTTTCCGCAACCTCTCTTTACCCGGACAACGGCATGACGCAGTTGAAGTTTCCGGCCACCCTGACCCTGGTGGCGCTGTTTTCAGTTTGGCTCACCGGCTGCAGTACCCTCGGCAAGGGTGTCGGCGCAGTCGGCGGCTGGATTGGAATTGGCGACGATGAGGAGGAAACCACCCCGGCCGCCGAAACCGCTCCGATGGTGGAAACGTCCCCGGTCGCCGAGCCCCAGTCGGAGCCGGTGGAGACCACCCCGATGGAAGCGGCTCCCGAGCCGGAGCTGTCCCTGCCTCCCACCGAGCCGGTGCCGTTCGAGGAGCCGCGGGAGCCCATGGCCGCCCCCCCTGCACCCGCCGAGCCACAGATCTACGAAGTGATGGTTCCCGAGGGAGCCTACATGTTCGTCCCCCGTGAACTCACCATCTACGAAGGGGATACCGTGGTATGGAAAAATGGCAGCGGCATCGTGCACCTGTTCGCCAGCATCCCGGGGGCGGATGCCTCCGGGCGAATGGAAATAGAACCCGTGGATCTGCTGGTTGATAGCGATATAAGCCACACCTTCACGGTGGCCGGAAGCTATCCCTACTTTTGCTTTATCCATAACCGCATGACCGGCAAGATTAACGTGCTGCCCCGATGAGTCGCCTGCTGCGCATCCTGTGGCCGGTGCTGCTGGTTGGCGCCGTGGCCATCGCCGCCTGCACCGCCCGCGCGGTGGAGCCGGTGGCCCAGTTCAACGTGCCCATTCCCCCGGACACGGAGGAACACCCCATTGCCATCGAGTTCATGCCCAAGACCGCCCTTGGGTATGTGGACTGGGTACAGGCGCTTCAAGGGGGCACCATCACCCCGTTTGGATCAATCAACGAGGGGGAGATCGAAATGCAGCCCATCGACTTCGACGTGGTGTTCGAGGTCAAGGGCGATTTGCCGGACGTGGTTTACCCCCACAAGCCCCACACCGAGTGGCTGGACTGCCGCAACTGCCATCCGGATATCTTCAAGATGCAGCAGGGCAGTAACCCGGTTACCATGGCCAAAATCCTCGAAGGGGAATACTGCGGCCGTTGCCACGGCAAGGTGGCCTTCCCTCTGTACGACTGTGCCCGCTGTCACTCCAAACCCAAATAACCCGCGCCAGACACCCATGACGGGGGGGGATATCAGCGGCCGCGCCACGCGGCTGATGGTCACTTTCGCCCTGTTGGCCGCGCTGGTTTCCTGCTCTTCCAATTCCGGTCCGGCGCAACAGGCCGCCCCCCCCAAACCGGCACCGACGCCGGTGGTCCACGCGGTAGCCGAGCAGTTCGAGGTGGGCCCCACCGCCTACGTGCGCAGCCTGCACGTGGAGGACAGGCAACTCTATGTAGGCACCTCCACCGGCGTCCTGGTGGTGGACCGCACCAACGGCAACATGGAGCGCACCTTCACCCGCGACGACGGCATGCGCAACAACTACGCCTTTATCGTACGCCCAGATGCCCAAGGCACCCTGTGGATGGGAACCAACGGCGGTGGCCTGTCACTGTGGCGGGACGGGCAGATGAAAAACTACCTGCCCAAGCACGGACTGGCCGACCTGTGGGTGTACGACGTGCTGTTCAGCGGCGGAACCACCTGGCTGGCCACGTGGGACGGAGTCAACCGCATTACCGGGACTCCTGACGACAAATCGTCCTGGACCACCTACAACACGGAGGACGGCTTGGCCAATCCGTGGGTCTACGCCATTCAGCAGGGGCGGGACGGTGCGCTCTGGTTCGGCACCGAAGGGGGACTGTCCCGCCTCAAGGACGGCCAGTGGACCACCTGGCGGCATCCCGATGGGCTGGGTGCGCCCAACCCCGGCGCCCTGGCCCGCAGCCCAAAAAGCGGTTTTGGTTCGGTGCGCCCCGGCGAGGAGAGTTCCCATTCGCACGATCTGACCACCCTGGACGACGCCGGCGGTGAAACCTACAACGCCAACTACGTTTTTTCACTGCACATGGACCCGCAGCAGACGCTGTGGATCGGCACCTGGGGCGGCGGCGTATCCCGCTATGACGGTAAGCAGTTCAGCCATCTCACCCAGGCCGACGGCCTGGCGGGCAACGTGGTATATGCTATCGCTCAGGGGCCCGATGGCGCCTACTGGTTTGGCACCAACCACGGCTTGACCCGTTATGATGGAAACCGGTGGGACATCTATAACCGGGAACGCGGGCTGCTCGGGGAGGACGTCTACACGGTGGTGGTGGATGCGGACAACGTGGTATGGGCGGGGCAGAAGGGCGGCGTGTCCAAGTTGGTGCCCTTGGCCCACAGCCCGGCCTGATCCCCCGAATAGCGTGCCCGTCGGCGCCGCCCTCCCATCACATCAACGTCTGCGGGTCCACGTCCACGTCCACCCGTAGATTGCGGCACAGGGAATCTTCCTCCAACCGGTCCAGCAGCCAACGCACGGTCTGCCGTACCGGACCGACCCGCTCCCCCTTGACCAGCAGGTGAGCGCGAAATTCGTCCCGCAGTACCGCCATGGGCGCCGGACCGGGACCCAACACCTGAGCCCCTCCGGCAGGACGCACATTCAACCAGCCAACCAGCTTGGCACAGGCGGCATCCAGACGTTTTTCGGAGCGATCACGCAATAACAGGCGCACCACCCGCCCGGCAGGGGGAAACCCGGTCAACCCGCGCAGGGCCAGCTCGTCCGCCGCGAACGCGACGTAATCGTGCATCACCGCATGTTGCACCGCCGGGTGCTCCGGGCTGTACGTCTGCAACACCACCCGGCCCGGTTTTTCGCCACGCCCGGCGCGCCCCGCCACCTGGGCAAGCAACGCAAACACCCCCTCGGCGGCACGAAAATCGGGCACGTGAATTCCCTGATCGGCACACACCACCCCCACTAGGGTCACTCCTGGCAGATCGTGGCCCTTGGCGATCATCTGGGTGCCAACCAGTACATCCACCCGGCCCGATTCCATTTCGGAAAGGATTTTCAGGTGGGCATCCTTGGTGCGCGTGGTATCCCGGTCCATGCGGCCGATGCGTGCCTCCGGGAACAGTTCGGCCAGTTCCTCCAGCAGCCCTTCGGTGCCGACCCCGACCGGAACCAGCAACCGGTCGCCACATTCCCCGCAGGCGGACGGAGCCGCCTGTCGAGTATCACAATAGTGGCAGTGCAGGGCACGTGCCTCGCGGTGAAACGTGAATGCCACGCGGCAATGTGGACACTGCCAGGTGTGCCCGCAGGAGGGACACAGAATCAGCGGTGAATAGCCCCGCCGGTTGAGCAGCAGCATGGCCTGCTCGCCGCGCTCCAGGGTATTGCGCAAGGCGTCCGCCAGGGGCATTGTAATGCTGCCCCGCGGCAGGACCGGCCGTTCCTCGCGCAAATCCACCACCGATACGGTCGGCAGGGTCCGCTCCCGAACCCGGTCCGGAAGGGTCAAATACCGGTACCGTCCCCCTTGGGCCGCCTGAAACGACTCCATGGACGGGGTGGCCGAACCCAGAAGCACCGGAACCCCCTGCTCCCGCCCACGCATCAGCGCCACATCGCGAGCGTGGTAGCGGGGCGACTCCTCCTGCTTGTAAGCGCCGTCGTGCTCCTCGTCCACCACGATCAGGCCGGGGCGGGGAAGCGGCGCAAATACCGCCGAGCGGGTACCGATTACCAGCCCGGCGCTCCCGTCCGCCACCCTTCGCCACTCGTCGTTGCGCTCACCGGTGCTGAGGGACGAGTGTAACAACGCCACCCGCTCCCCAAACCGGGCCCGGGCCAAAAACGCCAGGCGCGAAGCGAGGGCAATCTCCGGAGTCAGCACCAACACCTGCCCACCGGCGTCCATCACCCGGGCGGCGGCCCGAAAATACACCTCGGTCTTGCCGCTGCCGGTAACCCCATGCAGCAGCAGCGGTACAAAGCCGCCCAGCGAGCCGCTGATCGCATCAAGCGCCGCTTGCTGGCTTGCGGTAAGGGTGACCTCGGCCACCGCCTCGGCGGTGGCCCCGGAAAGTGGTACGCGCCGCTCGTCACGGGTACCCAAGCGAACCAGTCCCAACGTCGCCAGCCGGGAAAGCGCCCCCGCAGGGAGCCGCGCAGCGGGCAGTTCGCCCTCGTTCGCCAGGCGGGTGAGCACTTCTGCCTGACGTGGCGCACGGGCCAGTTCGGCGGCCCGCGCCACCGCCACCGCCGGAGGCACCGCCAGTTCCGCTACCCGCACCCGGCGCGGAGCCACCGCCCGGCCACCGGCGGCCGGAGGCACCGCCGCCGCCAGCACCTGCCCCCATGGAACCATATAGTAATCGGCCACCCGTCGTGCCAGGGCAACCATTTCCGCCGACAGGGGAATCACCTCATCCAACGCTTCGGACGCGGTACGCAGAGTGGTCACTTCCGGTGGGAGAACCTGCGGGTGATCCACCACAAAACCGATCGTCCAACGGCCTCCGAGGGGAATGCGAACCCGGCTACCCACCGGGGGCCGGTCACCTTTGGCTTTGTAGGTCAGCACCTTGGGAGGTCCCTTGGCAATGGCCACCGCAATCAGCCCCGGCGCCGGGCCTGAAGCCGGCACTGGCGCCGGGGCGGGAATTTCCACCTGCGCGCCCGGAACGCTCACATCTCGTCGTTTTCGGGCTGGGCAAGGGCCAGAAAGGCCTCCAGCGTATCCGGCTGCCAGTAGGGATTGGCACGCTTCTGGTCACCGATGGTGGTGGTCGGGGTGGGGCCGTAATGATGGCCTGGATAGACGGTCACATGGTCCGGCAGGGCTTTCAGCTTACAGATGCTCTCCCACATTTCCTCCGGATCGGAGCCGGGAAAATCGGTGCGCCCGATGCTGTTCACAAACAGCGTGTCGCCGGCGATCAGGGCATCGCCCACATACAAGCAGGAACTGCCGGGCGAATGGCCAGGGGTGTGTAGCCAGCGCACGGTAAGCCCCCCCACCTGCACCTGGCCGCCATCCTCCATTGCCACGTCACCAGCCGGCGGAAGGAAATGTTTGAGATAGGGAAATTCAGCCCGATGCACGTAGATCTCGGCGCCAGTGGCCTCCTTGATCGCCCCGTTGGCCTGTACGTGGTCACTGTGGCAGTGGGTGAGCAGGATATGGGTGACGGAGAGCCCCAGTTCCCTCGCTTCGGCCAGCAGGCGCTCCGGCTCCCACGCGGGGTCCACCAGCGCGGCGGTGCCGCTGTCCGGGTCGCCGATCAGGTAGTTGAAATTGGCAATGGTGCCGACGGGAATCTGCTTGATGATCATGCTGCCACGTGGTGTTCAAGGGAAAGGCTATTCTACCCTTCCCGGTACCGTGTGGACAGCCCGCATTCTCCCGGACCGGTGCCGGGGCCTCGATTAGCCCACCGGCGCGGTCTCCCGCTGGGGAAGCCCCTGCATGCGGATAGCGATCACCTGCCCCTTGGCCACCGCCAGATACGGATAATTTTCGTTGGCGCCTACCTCGACATCGGACAGGCTCAGGAAGTCCCGATCATCGTTGAGCACCTGATCCAGCGAAGTCACGCCGTCCGGCAAGAATAATTTTCCCTTCAGCGGCAGGTCGAGTTGTTCCATGGTGATGTCCACCGATACAAAACGCCCGGCGATGCGCATGTCCGCACTGCGCGGCGTCTCGTCAATCACCTGGATAAAGGTGATCCGCCCCTTGTGCAGCGCCATCGGGCCACCGGAATCAGGCTCTCCCGCGGCCTGGGCGTTGCGCAGACTCAAAAACGGCCGCCGGTTGTTGAGCACATCCGAAAGCCGCACATCCAAAGACGGCAACGCCACCTCGCCCACATACCGCTTTCCACTGTAGTACACCCGAACACGGGCAATCGCGCCTGCACTCATCGTCAGCCTCGGAAAAGGAGGAATAAGGTCCCGATTACCCCTTTTCGGATATATGACTGTTTGGTCATCAATTAATTAATGTGATTTTCCACCACCGGGAAAGCGGTTTTCAATGTCCACACGGGAAGGCGCTCCCCACCCCCACGGAGATCACACCCCGGAGCGACCCTGTCCGTTCCCGGAGCCACCATTCACCACCCGCCGGGCGGCCTCCAGCAGCGGCTCCCGGGAAACCCCGTCAATACCCGGCGCAAAGCGCAGGGCCGCCAGTTGCTCCAGCAGACCCACCACCTGACTGCGCAGTTCCTCCGGATCGTCCCGCATCACACGCGCGGCACAACCCGGATCCACCTGAGGCGCAGGCAATGCCCACCGCTCCCCCAGCGCCCCGCGCACCACTTGGTCCAGGGTGCGCACAAACTCGCCGTCGTCCACCTCGCCTGCCGCCGTCTCCAGCCGCGTCAGTTCCCGCATTGGATCGACCGGTAGCACAGCCTCCTCCGGATATTCCCCGGTGGAGGCTGCGGTTTCCGCAGGCGGTCGGCGCAGCGCCAGCAATGCTAGCCCCACCGCGAACGCCGCCAGCGCCCACCACAGGGACCCGCGCGTGGATACCCCCCCGGTTACGGGTTCCACAGCGGTTTCCGACGGCGCGTCCTCGGCCACCGGTGCCGGGGCCGGAGCCGCCGACACCCGCACCGGGAACGGACCGGCGGAAAAGGTTCGGTATTTACTCGCCTCCGGGTCGAAGGCGGCAAACCGGACCGGACCGATCTGCTGGTCCCCCTCCTCCCGCACCACCAGCACATAGGTAAGGGTACGCGTGCCCTGTACCCCATCCGGGCTGTTGATTAACGCATCCGCCACCTCCGGCTCGTACACCTCAAAAGCTCCGGTGGAAGGCAGGTCCACGCCCCGGATATCGTGCAGATTGCCGCTTCCGGTGACGGTGACCACCAGATTGACCGAATCAGCAACCCGCAATTCCGTTTTGTCCATGCGCGCCGAAAATTTGAAATCCCCCACCGCGCCATCGAAAAATTCCGGACGCCCTTCCGTAGGCAGTGGTTTCACCAACAGGGTGATGGGCGCCGTTTCCAGGTGCTGTGCCGCCGCGAACGGATTGATCGAAAAGTCGAGCCCCGCCGGTCCGATCTCATGCGCTCCCGAGGCGAGTGGAAACAAGGCAACACGCCGCTTGGTGACGATCCAGCGCCGACCATCCTTGACCTCGGCGCGGGTATCACCCCCGGGGGGCGGGTCCAACTCCAAGGCGCGCATGCCGGGGGTCTCCGGCGGACTGTAGCGGGGACTGGAGAACAGGTCCACCGCACGGCGCAGGGTGAAAGTCAGCACCACCTGTTGACCCACCCAAGCCGCGTCCGGCGTGATGGAGGTATCAATCTCCACATCCCCCTCGGCCACCTGCTGCTGTCCGAACATACGATCCCGCATGCCAAGCGGGTCGGGCATTTGCGGAAAGCCGGGCCTGGTGGCACCCGGTGCCTGTGGACGGGAACGGTTGGAGGCGGGCAGCACGGTCACCGTCACCCGGTTGACCAAATACGGATCACCATCGGCCACCACCCGGGTGCCCTCGATCACCTGTTCCCCCTCCCTGACCGGGATCAACGTAAAGGTGAAGGTCACCTCGCGACTGGTGTGGCCATTGACCCTACGGAACACGGTGGATTTTCCGGTGCCCTGCACCTCAAATGCGGGCAGATCCCCCAGTTGCGGCGTGTCCACGTCTCCCGCTCCGGCCACGGTAACCGCATAGGAAACCGGCTCTCCCACCGCAGCTGCCTGGGGATTGATGGTGGCGCGCACGGTAACCTCCGCCCGGGCTGGAACCGCCACCGCCAGAAACACCACCGCCAGTACCAGTCGCAATCCCCTCACCAATCCCGCTCCGCTGCTTGTCCGGACCCGGTGGCCCGGCGAATTGCGTCCCGCAGGACACCCGACTCGGATGCCTGCAACCCCTCCAGAATACGCGCAATCTCATCGGCGGGCATGACCGCGTTTTCCGGGTTGCCCCCTGCGCTTTCCGGTTCGCCATCGGTGGACGGACTGGCCGTATCGGCCCCCGTCGCACCCTGACCGCTCTCCGTTTCATCGGCGCCGCTCCCGGATTCCGCAGACGCGGATTGCGGGGAATCTCCCGATTCACCCTTGTCCCCGGTCGATCGCTCCTGGGCGTCACCGGATTGGCCCTTTTCCTGCTCGCCGTTCCGGGGTCCGGATGGGGACGAATCACCGGATTCGTCCGTCCAGTTCTTCCCCTGCTTTCCCTCCTGGCCGGACTGCCGGTTCTGGCTGGAGCCGGCCCCGGGATCTTCCTGGGAATCCTCCTGCTGGCGCGGATCCGGCTGGCGCAGCCGCAGGGCCGCCAGTTGCAGGTTGGCTCGCGCGTCCTCCGCACCGGGGTCCGAGGCAATGGCAGAGCGATAGGCGTCGATCGCGCTCTTTAGCATCTGCCGCGCCTGCTCCGGGTCGGCCGCGTGCTCGGAGACGGCCAGCAGGGCGTTCCCCAGGTTATGCGCGGTAGCGGCCAATAGTTCCGGAGGCGTCCCGCCGTCGTCGCCTCGGGCCACCCCCGCCAGCACCCCGGCAGCGCGTTCCGCCTCCCCCGCCGCGAGCAGGGCCGTGCCCAGATTGTACAGACTGACCGGCGAGGGGTCCGCTTCAGCGGCGCGGGCAAAGTGCTCAACTGCCGCGGCCCGATCGCCCGCAGCCAGCGCCTGTTCCCCCGCCTTCGCGGCCTGATGGGCCGGCCACGAGGCCCCGGTGAGCAACACCCAGGCCGCCGTGACCGCCAGTGGCCAAACCGGCAACCTCATGCCCCCACCTCCCGAGCCGGGGCGCGCCAGACCGGTACAAGCCATTCCAGAACCAGCAACAGCAGCGCCGCTCCGGCTAGCCATTGGTAGCGGTTTTCCAACAGGGTGGCGCTGCTCCCCTCCAACTCCCCCCGGGCCAGCCGTTGCACCTCCCCGGCCAGCCGGGTGGCCAGATCCGCGCCCACCCGCTCGGCATACAGGGTTCCGCCGCTGGCTGTGGCCAACTGGCTCATGGCCACCGTTTCCAAGCGGCTGATCACCAGTTGTCCGTCCGCGCCGCGCCGGTAACCGGTAAAATTGCCGACAGCGTCGGTAACCGGAACCGGGCCCCCTTCCAGGGTTCCCACCGCCACCGGCCACACGGTGATTCCCGCTTTGCGAGCGACTTCTACGGCGGCCCGCGCATCGCCCAGAGTGGCCTCCCCGTCGGAAACAATCACCAATCCCCGCCCCGTGCCTCCGGGGGGGCCCAATGCCTGGGCAGCCGCCTTTACCGCTGCCTCAAGTGAGGAGCCGGGGGCGGGCACCATGCCCGGCTCCGCCGCTTCCAGGAACAGCCGCACGGCGCCGTGGTCCAGGGTCAGCGGAACCGCCAGCCAGGCGTCGCCGGAAAACAGCACCAATGCCACCCGGTTCCCCGCCACCTGATCCAGAAGTTGCCCGATACGATGGACGGCACGGTCCAGACGCGATGGTTTGACGTCAGTCACCGCCATGCTGCGGGATACGTCCAGCGCAATCACCAGATCCGCGCCCTCGGGATGGGTGGTCATCTCCTTCTCGCCATACAGGGGGCCGGCCAGCGCCATGCCCAACAGCACCAGCGCAACGAAACGCAATGTCCCGCGCAGCCCGACCGTCACTTCACGCCCGATCCCGAGTTCCGCCAGACGCTCCGGCGCCACGTAGGCAGCCACTGCCCGGACGCGGGCGCGCCGTTCCAGAGTGCTCGCCGCCAGGGCCAGCGCGGCCGGAAGAAAAACCCACGGAAACCAGTCGGGATGCAATACGATCATCGTCCACTCCGGAACTGCCGGTGGACCGGGTCGATCCCCGGTCGCGGCACCGGCTGCTTCAGCGGTCGTTTCAATAGATGGGCAGGTTTCGAATCCATTGCACGTTCAGCAGTTCCCCCGCGACGCCGATCACCAGCACAACCAGGTACACGGCCAGCACCGCAAGGCCGACGCGCACCCCCGGCGACATTGACTGTGCCGATGTGGAAGCCGGACGCTGTTTGGCCATTGGGACCCTCCATAAATCACCGGTTAACCGGGAAACCGGCGCAAGCGAGTGGCAGACAGCCCCCATTCTATCAGGAGCAGCAGCACCGCCACCGCCAGCAACGGGGTATGGCGGTCGTGCCATTGGCGAAAAAAGGTCGCCTCGATCGGCCGTTTTTCCAGGGTGTCGATGCGCGCGTAGATCGCTTCCAACGCCCCCATGTCCCGGGCCCGGAAATACTGTCCTCCGGTTTCGGCGGCGATCCGGCGCAACAGTTCCTCGTCCACGCGGGTCTGCACCATCACCCGCCGACGGCCGAAGGTCGGGTCGTCCACCACCTGGGGGAAACGCCCTTCGCGGCCCACGCCAATGGTGTACACTTTCACCCCCATTTCGGCGGCCATGCGGGTTGCGGTAGCCGGATCGATGGCCCCCTGATTGTTAATGCCATCCGTCAGCAGCACCACCAGACGGCTGTCGGCGGGGGACTCCCGCAGGCGCGCCAGGGACTGGGCCAGCGCCTCCCCGATGGCGGTACCGTCCTCCAGCATCCCCACCGACACCTCTCCCAGGGAGGCACGCAGCATGGCGTGATCCAGGGTCAGGGGAACCCGGGTAAGCGCCTTGCCCGCAAATACCACCAGCGCCACACGGTCGTTGGGCCTCTCGCCAATAAACTGGTCCACCACTTCGCGCGCCGCCGCCAACCGGTCCGGGGGAAAATCCTGGGCGGTCATGCTGGTGGAGGTGTCCAGCGCCAGCACAATATCCACCCCGTGACTGGTAACGGACTGCAGGGTTCCCCCCTCCTGCGGGCGCGCCAGGGCCAACACCAGAAGGGACAACGCCAGCACCCGCAGCACCGGAACAAGCCCCCGTACCCGGACCCAGCGGCCGTGCGGCAGCCCGGCGGCCACCAGCCCCGGCACCAGGGTGTGCGGCACGGTACGCGGACGCCTCCGCAGCATCCACACGGCCACAATAGGCACCAGCGCCGCCAGCCACCAGGGATCCGCCAATTTCATGCGGTCTCCCCCACGGCGGGGGGGGCGTCCGGAGCGGTTTCCCGTACCCAGTCCCGCACTTCCAGCAGAGTTTGAACAGCCTCCTGGCGGGATGGCTCCCCACGCGCAAATCGCACCAGATCCCAGCGGATCAGCCACCCGGTGACCCGGCCCAATATCGGATTCCCTTGTTCAGAAATTCGGATACCGGTTTCGATACTGGTCTGGGTGGGGGCGTCAATCCCGAATCCTTCCGCCAGATAACTGCGCACAATGTCCGAAATGGCCAGTACCGTGGCGCGGGGATCCGGATTGGAACGCTCCAGTTGCTTCAACCGGTCGAGCGCTACCCGATGGGCCGGAGGGCGGTAGACCGGCGCCGGAGGCACGGATGACACCGCTCCCTGCGTGCGTCGGCGCATGGCCCACACACCCGCGGCAGCCAGCCCCCCGAAGGCCAGCACCAGGGCGGCCAGTTGCCCCCACGGAAACGGCATGGGCACCGTATCCCGAGCCGGTGCGGGTTCCGCCGGCGGGTGTTCCGGATCGAATACCCCGGCCGCCGACACCACCTTCTCGGCCACGGTCACCTCCCGCTCTCCACCGGGACCGCTCACGGTGAGCACGGTCCCCGGCAGGGTGTAGTCTCCCGGAAGGTCCGCATACAGGGAGAACCGGCGGCGACTCACCTGCCGATCCCCGTCCGCCCCCTCGGTGGGGAGCACCACCTGCGCGGTAAGTTCCAGGCCGGTAATGGACCACGCATCCCCCCAGTCCACCACCGCCCCCGGACCGTGTACCACCTCCAGCGTGACCTCAATGCGATCGCCCACCCGCACCGGATCGGTCGGGATCCGCCATGTGGCCCGTGGCGCGTCCGCCCATGCGGTGCCTCCCGACACCAGCCATAGAACAAGAAGAATGGCGGCGCCCCTCACCGCAGCCTCCGGGTCCGGGTGTGGAAAAAGCGCAGCACCTCCTCCATGTAGGAAGTTGCCGTGGAAAGCGGCACATAATCCACCCCGAACCGGGTAAACGCCCGGCGCACCGTCTTCAGCCGCTCCTCCCGTTCCGCCGAGTAGGCCGCGCGCACCGCAGGATCCCCCGCGTCGATCACGGTACGCATGCCGGTTTCCGGGTCTACCACGTCGATCAGCCCCACATCCGGAAGGGCTGCCTCCACCGGATCCTCCACGGATACAGCGATTGTGTCGTGGTGCCGGGCGGCCCGACCCAAGGCCTGCGCAAATGCGGTTTCGCCGCCGGGCGGCAACAGGAAGTCCGAAACCACGAACAGGGTGCTGTGGCGCGGCACCACCCGGCGCGCGAAGTCCAACGCTCCGGCCAGATCGGTGCCCGCCCCCTCCGGCGCGGTGGCCTGCAGCAACTCACGGATCACCCGGTACAGATGGCGTCGCCCCTTGCCCGGTGGCACAAACCCGGCCACCTTGTCCGCAGCCAGCACAAGCCCCACCCGGTCATGGTTGCCCACCGCCAGAAACGCCAGCAGGGCGGACAATTCCGTGGCCACCGCCAGCTTGCTGGAATTTTGCGTCCCGAAGCCAAGGCTGGCGGACACATCCACCACCGGGAGCACGGTCATTTCGCGTTCCACCACAAAACGCTTCACGTGGGGGTGGCCGGTGCGCGCGGTCACGTTCCAGTCGATGGTACGCACGTCGTCCCCTGGCTGATAGGCGCGTACGTCCTCAAACTCCATCCCCTGTCCGCGGAAGATGGACAGGTAGCCGCCGGAAAAGCGCGAGGTCACCCGCCGCCGGGTGGCCAGTTCGATGCGCCGCACCCGCTTGAGCAGTTCCCGCGGAATCACCGCCGCACCCCCCTGGTGCGCTCCATCTCCACCCCTAGGGCGCCTCCACGTGGCCAAACACCCGTTCCAGAATGGATTCCACGCCCACCTCTTCGGCCTCCGCCTCATAGGTGAGCAGAACCCGGTGGCGCAGCACGTCCATGCCGATGGCCTTGATGTCCTCCGGGGTCACATACCCCCGATGGCGCAGAAACGCGTGCCCGCGCGCAGCGCGCACCAAGGAGATCGCGGCCCGGGGCGACGCGCCGAAGGCCACCAACCCCCCCAGATCGGACAGACCCGCCCGCTCCGGATCGCGCGTGGCACGCACCACATCGGTGGCATACGCCAGGATCGCGTCATCCACGTAGATCTCGTCCACCGTATCGCGCGCCTCCTGCACCGCCTTCAGGTCGGCCACCGCCCCCGGCGCCTTGATCGGCGCTCCGCTCATGCGGCGCAGTACCTCCACCTCGTCGTCCCGCCCGGGGTAGTCCACCTTGAGCTTGAACATGAAGCGGTCCATCTGCGCTTCCGGCAGCGGATAGGTGCCTTCCTGTTCGATGGGGTTCTGGGTGGCCAACACCATGAACGGATCGGGCAGCGCGTGGCTCTCCTCACCGATGGTCACCTGACGCTCCTCCATGGCTTCCAGCAGGGCACTCTGCACCTTGGCCGGAGCCCGGTTGATTTCATCAGCCAGCAGGATGTTGGCAAACACCGGCCCATGCTTGACCACGAACCTGCCGCTGTCCGCGTGATAAATTTGGGTGCCCACCACATCCGCGGGCAGCAGGTCCGGGGTAAACTGAATACGCGAAAAACTGGCGTCCAGCCCCCCGGCCACGCGCTTCACCAGCAACGTCTTGGCCAGCCCCGGAAGCCCTTCCAAAAGTACGTGCCCCCGCGTAAACAGCGCAATCAACACCCGCTCCAGCAGCGGCTGCTGTCCCACCAGAACCTGCCCCACCGAGTCGGTCAGACGGTCGGCCACAGCGCTCGCCGAAAGCACCCGTTGATTGATTTTCTGGATATCGGCGTGTGCGCCCATTTTCCATCCCTCCCGTTGACCTAAAAGAGAAACCGGTTTCCCTCCCCCCCTCTGCCGGGGGGGCATGGCCCCGCCCCCTCGCCATCGTCGGCTACCGATGACCCGAAAAAACGGAGAGGCCTTGAAATGAGTCGAGAATATACCATAAAAACAAATTGTTATACTAGAAACAGGGCAATATTCGAGGTTGCGCCAGACCATTTTTTTGCGGTATGTTGCCGCAATCAGTCAAGTGAGAGGGGTTATGGCACGGTCCTTGGTTATATACCGAGTGAATCGATGGGAATTGCCCGGCCCGCGCCGGACGCTTCCTGCGTGTCCACCGAGTGTGATATAGGTGTGAACGGATGAGACATAAAGCGTATTTGACCACAGTCTTGGCGGTTACCCTCACCGCCGGACTTGCCGCGGCGGGTGTGTACAAGGCGCCGCTGCCACAGGCCGGACCCGAAACCGTCTCCCGGCCGCTACTGGCCGCGATCAATGGCGCTTTGAGTGACAGCCGGGCGGCCGATCGCGAGATCATCGAACTGGACGCCCCCACAGTATCCCATCTGGAAGCCCACTTCGACGACATGGGCTACGAATGGGAGCGCACTCCCCGCGCCGTGCCCCGGGTACGCCTGGCGGCTTTCCCCCGCGATATCAAGACCGTCGACAAGGCCAGCGATCGCAAGCGGCTATTCTATCAAACCATGTTGCCGCTGGTACTGCTGGAGAATGAGCGCATCCTCAAGGACCGCAACCGGCTTGAACGGCTGGCGCGCGGCGTGAACAATGATGAAGCGCCCTCGGCCTTCGACATGGCGTGGCTGATCGACCTGAAGGACCGCTACAACGTTTCCGGCACCGTGTGGAGCCGGTCGGTGCGCGAGGAGTTGCTGCAACGGGTGAATGCGGTACCGCCTTCACTGGCACTGGCCATGGCCGCCTTCGAATCGGGCTGGGGCACCTCCCGTTTCACCGAGGAAGCCAACAACCTGTTCGGGCACTGGACCTTCATCCCCGGAACGGGCATTATTCCCGCCTCCCGGACCGAGGGTCTGAATCACGAATTGAAGGTCTTCCCCGACCTGGCCAGTTCGGTGCGTGCCTACCTGCACAACCTGAACACCCACTGGGCCTACGGCGACTTCCGCGGCATCCGCGCGCAATTGGCCGATCTTTCGGCCCCCGATGCAGCCGAGCGCCTGAGTCAGGGCCTGCTCCGGTACAGCGAGCGCGGCATGGCCTACATTGATGACGTCACCCGCCTGATCCGGGTCAACAAGATGGTACGCTTCGACAAGGTGCGCCTGGAGATGCCGGGGGTTCCCACCCGCGTCCGGCACGAGGTTCGCACCGCGCATGCGGGAAACAACACCGTCTCCTGACCCGCCCCCCGAAACGAGCTGAAAAAAGACCCGGCGGACCCCCGTCCCCGGGTCTTTTTTTGCCCCGCCCCCGCCGTCCTTTTCAATTGACCCGAGACGCGCAACCCCTATATCCTGTACGGATTCCGTACCCGCACGCCGTCGCCCCGCGGGAACCCGATGCCCATGAATTACAAAGACACCCTGCATCTACCCACCACCACGTTCCCCATGAAGGGGAATCTGCCCCAGCGGGAGCCGGAACGCCTCGCCCGGTGGGAAGCCGACGGGTTGTACGGAAAAGTTCGTGACAAATCGGCTGGCAACTCCCACTTTGTGCTGCACGACGGCCCGCCCTACGCCAACGGCCGCATCCACATGGGCCACGCCCTGAACAAGGTGCTCAAGGACATCATCGTCAAAAGCCGCACCATGAGCGGCTTCGACGCGCCCTACGTGCCCGGCTGGGACTGCCACGGCCTGCCCATCGAACATCAGGTGCTCAAGGCCTTGGGCCCCAAGCGGCACCAGATGAGCCAGGTGGCGATCCGCAAGGCATGCCGCGAGCACGCGGAAAAGTTCATCGGCATCCAGCGGGATGAGTTCTCCCGCCTGGGCGTTATGGGCGAGTGGCAACAGCCGTACCTGACCATGGATCCCCTCTACGAGGCCGACACCCTGCGCCAGTTGGCCCGCTTTGTGGAAACCGGCGGCGTGTACAAGGGCAAAAAGCCGGTGCACTGGTGCCCCAGTTGCGAAACCGCCCTGGCCGAGGCCGAGGTGGAGTACGCGGACCAGATCTCGCCGGCGATCTATGTACGCTTCGACCTGACCGACGAGTCGGCTGCAAAGCTGAAGGTCGCTTCTGGCACCGCCATCGTCATCTGGACTACCACCCCGTGGACCCTGCCCGCCAATAAAGCTGTTTGCATCAACGAATCGATCAACTACCAAGTAGTAAGACACCCAGAGGGTAACTTTATTGTTGCCGAGGAATTGGTGGATTCCGTCTGCGAGGCTGTGGGGATCAAGGACCCTGACCCGGGGGTAAAAATCTGGGGTGCAAAGCTTGCCTCTCACAGACAGGAACAACTTTTCGTCAAACACCCTTTCCTTGACGGCGTAACCGTTCCAGTGATCGAGGGCGACTACGTTACCGCCGAGGCGGGCACCGGCGCGGTGCATACCGCCCCCGGCCACGGTCAGGACGACTACGAAGCGGGCTTGGCCCACGGGCTGGAAGTGTATGCGCCCGTGGACCCACGCGGCCGCTTTACCGCCGACGTGCCGGAATGGGCCGGACAGAAGGTTACCGACGCCAACCCGGCGATCATGGATTTGTTGCAGGAACGCGGCAAGCTGCTGGTCTCTTCAAAAATCCGCCACAGCTACCCGCACTGCTGGCGCTGCAAAAACCCGATCATCTTCCGAGCCACCGCCCAGTGGTTCATCTCCATGGAGCATGCGGAGCTGCGTGCCCGCGCCCTGGAGGCCATCGACAAGGTGGCATGGATTCCCAAATGGGGCCGGGAACGCATCTGGGGCATGATCGAAAAACGACCCGACTGGTGCATCAGCCGCCAGCGGGTGTGGGGGGTGCCGATCATCGCCCTGTCCTGCCGCGACTGCGGTGAGGCGCAGATCGACGCGGCGCACATCCACCGCATGGCGGAGCGCGCCGACAGCGAGGGGGTCGACTTCTGGTTCGATGAAGCACAGGCCGCATCGCTGGTGCCGGAAGGCGCCGCGTGCCGCCACTGTGGCGGCACCGACATGGTTCCGGAGCAGGACATTCTGGACGTGTGGTTCGACTCCGGCGTCAGCCACGCCGCCGTGCTGCGCCGCCGCGAAGCGCTCCGTTGGCCCGCCGACCTGTATCTGGAAGGATCCGATCAGCACCGGGGGTGGTTCCACAGTTCCCTGCTGGTGGGCATCGGAGTGGATGGCCAGGCACCGTACAAGGCGGTGCTCACCCACGGCTTCGTGGTGGACGGCCAGGGGCGCAAAATGTCCAAAAGCGTCGGCAACGTGGTCGCACCGGAAAAGATCATCCAGCAATACGGCGCCGAAATCCTGCGCCTGTGGGTGGCTGCCGAAGACTACCGCGACGACATCCGCCTTTCCAACGAGATCCTCTCGCACCTGGTGGAAACCTACCGCAAGATCCGCAACACCTCCCGCTTTCTGCTGGCCAGCCTGTCAGATTACGACCCCGCGCTGCACGGCATGCCGGAGGACGGCCTGTCGGAACTGGACCGGTGGGCCCTCGACCGGCTGGACCGGGTCACCGAACAGGTTACCCGCGGGTACGATGAATACGCCTTCCATCAGGTGGTGAATACCCTGAACCGCTTCTGCGTGGTGGACCTGTCCGCGTTCTACCTGGACATTACCAAGGATCTGGTCTACTGCGGCGAGCGGAACGACCCGGCCCGGCGCGCCACCCAGGGGGTTATGTACCGCATTCTCACCAGCCTGACCCGGCTCATGGCGCCGGTATTGTCGTTCACCGCGGAAGAGGTATGGGAGCACATGCCGGAAGGGTGGGCGCGGCAGGCCAGCGTGCACCTGGAGGATTTCCCGGAACGGGATACCGCCCGCCGCGACGACACCCTTGCCGCCCGTTGGGAGCGTCTGCGCAAGGTGCGCGGAGAAGGCACCCGGGTGCTGGAGGCCAAACGGCGCGACAAGGAAATCCGACACTCTCTGGATGCCGGCATCACTCTGTATGCGGATGACGACCTGTTCGCCTTCCTGTCGCCCTACACCGATTTCCTGCCGGAATTGTTTATCACCTCGGACGCGGCGCTGATGCCGCTTGCGAACGCCCCGAAGGACGCAGTGGACGCGGAGGAGGTACCCGGCCTCAAGGTCGCCGTCACCCCGGCTCCGGGCACCAAATGTGAGCGGTGCTGGATTTACCGAGAGGTGGGAGCAAACCCGGAACACCCCACCCTGTGCGGACGTTGCGGTTCGGTGGTGATGGCGCTGGGCACGGGAGCCGGCGCATGAGGGACCGGCGCTCACTGATGCTGCTGGCCGTGGTGCCGCTGGTGGTGGTGATCCTGGATCAGGCCACCAAGTACTGGATTACCGGAAGCCTGCTGCTGCACCAGTCGGTGCCGGTGGTTCCCGGCTTCTTCAACCTCACGCTGATTCACAACCCGGGCGCCGCCTTTGGGCTGTTTGCCGAGTCCTCGGCCGGGCTGCGCACCGCGTTCCTGTCCGGCGTAAGCGTGCTGGCCGTGGTGCTGCTCACCCTGTTCCACCTGAGCACCCGCCCCGGGGAACACATGGCGCGGGCCGCCGCGCTGCTGGTGATCGGGGGTGCCGTAGGCAACCTGATCGACCGGGTGCGGTTCGGCAAGGTGGTGGATTTTCTGGACGTATACGTGGGCACCCTGCACTGGCCCGCCTTCAACGTGGCCGACTCCGCGATTACCGTGGGCATCTGCCTGTTCCTGTGGGCCACCTGGCGGGACCGCAGGGAGGACGACCCCGTTCCCGCCGCAGTTGCCGCCCCTGTTTCCGGACGGGAAAGCGACACCCCATGAAAATCGCCCGCCGCACCCTGGAACGCGCCCGCATGGCCCTGATGCAGGGAAACTGGCTGAAAGCCGTAAACCTGCTGGCGTGCGACCTGGAGCGGCGCCCGGAAATGGCGGCAACCGCCGCGCAACTGGCCACCATCTACATGGAACAGGGGCGCTTTGAACTGGCCGAGGAGGTCATCGACCGGGCCTTTGCCCTCAGCGAGATGCCCGACCCGGACAGCGCCTGCCCCTTCACCCCCGCCCAGCGGGAACTTTATCTGCTCAAGGGCAACCTGCGCCTTACCCGGGGCGACGCCCCCGGCGCGCTGGCCCTTTACACCCTGTTGCTGGCCGACAAGGCACAGGATCCCGACCTGCTGTTCCACACCGGACTGGCCTACGAACGAATCTCCCAGCACGAACTGGCGGTGTCTTACCTGGATCAGGCCATCAAGGCCGACCCGGAACACCTCATGGCGCGGGAGATCAAGGCCCAGATCCTGCTGTGCATGGGGCGGCTGGACGAGGCGCGGATCATGTACGGGGACATCACCCTGGATCACCCGGACAACGTGAATGCCTATGTGATGCTGGGCCGCATCCACCACCACCAAGGGCGGAAACTGGCGGCCACCTCCGCCTGGGAGCGGGCCATCGCCCTGGCCCCCAACGCGGACGAACCCCTGCGCATGCTGGGACGCATGGCGCTTCAGGATCGGGACAACGGCCGTGCCCGCGCCCACCTGACCCGCGCCGTGCTGGCCAACCCCAACAACGTGCTGGCCCACCTGGACCTTGCAGACCTGCTGGCCGGGCTGGGCGAAACCCGTGCCGCCCTGTGCCACTGGGACGAGGCGGAGCGCCTCTGCCCACAACACCCCCGGCTGACGCAGGAAGCGGAGCGCCGGCAACAAATCGCCGACGAGGTGGCCAGTTGCTGCACCCCGATGGACGGAGCTCCCGGCAACAAACACTACCTGCACGCACTCACCCGGGCCATCTCCCCGTGCGACCATTGCCTGCAACCGGAGCCGGCCTCCCCCTGAGCGACACGCCGCTCACCCGCACCGTCCCCCCCGGAGCAGACCCGGGCCGCATCGACGTCTGGGCGGCGGCCAACGGGCTGGTTCCGTCCCGTGCCCAGGCCCAGCGCCTGATTGAGGCCGAACTGCTCACCGTCAACGGGCAAACGGTCAAAAGCAACCATCGGCTGCACCCCGGCGATGTGGTGTCCGCCAACATCCCGAAGCCGGAACCGCTGGAACTGACCCCGGAAGACATCCCGCTGGACATCGTGTTCGAGGACGCTCATCTGGCGGTCATCAACAAGCCGCCGGGCATGGTGGTGCACCCAGCACCAGGCAACTGGGAAGGCACGCTGGTGCACGCCCTGCTGCATCACCTGAAAGGGCTTTCCGGCATCGGCGGACGGGAGCGCCCCGGCATCGTGCACCGGCTGGACCGGGACACCTCGGGCCTGCTGGTGGTGGCCAAGACCGATCAGGCCCATCAACACCTTTCCGCCCAGCTCAAGCGCCGCGAGATGGGACGCCGCTATCAGGCGCTGACGGCGGGCATCCCGAAACCGGCCCAAGGCACCATCAACCTGGCCATCGGCCGGGACCGCAAGGACCGCAAGCGCATCAGCCCCCACAGCGACCAGACGCGCCACGCGGTCACCCATTACCGCACCCTGGAGCCGTTTCCGCATCCCACGGCGAGTGCCGCTCTGGTCGAATTGAAGCTGGAAACCGGGCGCACCCATCAAATCCGCGTGCACCTGACCCACCAGAAGACCCCGGTGCTGGGGGATCCGGTCTACGGCGCCAAACGGGCCCACCCGGCGGGACTCACCGTTCCCCGCCTGATGCTGCACGCGGCGCGGCTAACCCTGATTCACCCGGTCAGCGGCGAGAAGATGACCTTCGAAGCGCCGCTTCCGGACGACTTCGTGACCCTTCTGAACACCCTGCGGGAGCGCTCCGCATGACGCCGATCCTGCTGGCCTCCGCCAGCCCCCGCCGCCGGGAGTTGTTCAGTCACATGGGGTTTCCGTTTACGGTCACCTCGGTGGACACGGACGAGACCGTGCAACCCGGCGAAGACGCCGACTCCGCCGCCCGCCGTCTGGCATTGGACAAGGCACGCGCCGCCCGCCCGCAGAACCCGCACGGAGTGGTGGTGGGGTGCGACACGCTGGTGGTGATCGATGGAGATATTCTCGGCAAGCCCAAGGACCAGAACGAGGCGCGCGCCATGCTGGCCCGCCTGTCGGGCCGTGAACACCGGGTGGTGACCGCCTTTGCGGTAATCTTTGCGGATGGCCGTGAAGTGGTGGAGGCTCCCTCCACCACCGTGCGCTTCCGCCCCATGACCGAGGCCGAAATCGCCGCCTACGTAGCCACTGGCGAGCCCATGGACAAAGCCGGCGCCTACGGTATTCAGGAAAGGGGAGCGGTGTTCGTGGAGGGAGTGACCGGAGATTATTTTACAGTGGTAGGGCTGCCCCTGTGTCGTTTGTATCAGGCGCTGGTGAAGATGGATTAACCAACAACCGGGTGCACCGCTCATCCATCCGAAATGAGTAGTGGACACCCACGGCCATGCTACCCAACCTGAACGACATCGAACTGCTATTGCTCGGCCTGAGCGTCACCATCCTGATATTTCTTCTGCTTCTCTGGCCCCTTTTCCACTGGCGCGTACTCACTACGAGTCCGTCACGTGATGAACCCTATTCCTTTCTCCATTTTCTGATCGATCTGGCCGTTCTGCTGTTTATCGGCTTGTTCTGATCCGATCTCTGAGCAGGAACCCCGCTACTCCCCCACCCGCAGTAACCGCCCCGCCCGCTTGGCTTCGCGCAGAATGGCATAGAAAAACGTAAGCCCCGCCGCAAAGTAGACCGCGCCCAATCCGAACGCCCAGGCCAGATGTTCCGTGGGTGACGGGCCGCCATTCAACACCTGGCGCATGCCCTCAAACACGTGCGAGGCCGGAATCATCCACGCCACCAGTTGCAACGGCTCCGGCAGCACACTCACCGGATAAAACACCGCCGCCACCGGCTGAATCAGAAAAATCAGCCCCCAGGCCAGCGACTCCGCCCCCTGCCCGAAGCGCATAATGAGCGCGGAGATCACGATGCCCATCCCCCATCCCATCACAATCAGCGCCCCCACAAAGGCCGCCAGCCAAGTCCCCATGATGAAGGTATTGAAATCGTAGGCCAGCCACGCAATGCTCACCGACACACTGGCGGTGAACGCCACCCGCGCCACCGAAAACGTCATGGCCGCCGCAATCAATTCGATGGGCCGGAGGGGGCTGACAAACAGGTTGAGCAGATTACGCGACCACACCTCCTCCAGATAGGCCACACTCACCCCTACCTGGGAGCGGAACAGGATGTCCCACAGCACCAGCCCGCCAAGAAAATAGGCCAGAAAATTGGGAAGCTGCCCCTCGAACTGGCGCAGATAGATGGTCACGAACCCCCACACCAGCAAATCCATCACCGGCCAATAGAGTTGCTCCAGCATGCGTGGCAGGGAACCCCGGTACAAATAGATGTAGCGCAGGGTCAGGCCGTAAATGCGTTGCATCATCATGCGCCCGCCCCCCCCTGGTCCCGCGCCACCTGGATGAACACCTCCTCCAGATTGGAGCGCCCGTAATGATCAACAATCTGCTTGGGAGTCCCCTCCATCAGCTTTTTGCCCCGGGCGATGAACAGGATGCGCTGGCAGAGGGATTCCATCTCGGCCATGTTGTGGGAGGTGATCAACACCGCGGTGCCGTATTCCTTTTGAATCTCGCGAATCACCTGACGGGTCTTGTCGGCCATGTCCGGGTCCAGGCTGGCGGTCGGCTCGTCCAGAAACAACACCTTGGGCCGGTTGAGCAGGGCCTTGGCCAGATAGACCCGGGTTTTCTGCCCGGAGGAGAGGTCCCCCACCGGCTTTTTCAGGGTTTCCACAATCTCGAACCGTTCCAGCAGTTCGAGAATCCGTTGTTTCGGATTGGGCACCCCGTACAGGGCAGCGAACACCCGCATGTTTTCCCACACGGTAAGCCGCAACGGCAGCGACACATAGGTGGATGAAAAATTCACCTGCGACAGGATCTCCTGCCGCCCCTTGGGGTATTGGTGCCCCAGCACCCGCACCTGGCCGCTGGTGGGGGTGACCAGATCCAGCAACATAGAGATGGTGGTGGTCTTGCCCGCCCCGTTGGCCCCCAGAAGGCCGTACACCTCCCCGGCGCCAATGGTGAACGACAGGTCATTCACCGCCACAAAGTCCCCAAAGCGCTTATGGAGGTTACGGGCCTCCACAGCCGGGGCGGAAAGATCGGGAGCCGTGGTCATGAGGGGAAGGGAAACGCCTTTCGGGGACAAAATTTATCCGAGCATCTTACTCCACCCCCGGACGTCCGCGCAGCCCTTTAAATACAGGGCGGTTGGTGCCCACACCAAAAACCCGGGGGCGGGTATTTCACTTCGCCCCATGACATATGTCATAATCGGCGAAGCCCCCTTTTGATATCAACTGCGGTCCCGGCGGGAAGCTGGTGTGCAATACCGCTTGAGGGATCCATTAGCGTTTTTGTGGAGGCGGCCCGGATGATTCAGCCGAATCCCCTGAAGGTCATCAATCAGGACTACGAACACTTCCAGGAGACGGTGGAGTGCCAGTACGCGTGCCCGGTGAATACGGACGCGCGCGGCTACATCGTCGCCATCGGCGAGGGGCGTTATGAAGACGCCTACCGCATCGCCCGGGAACCGAACCCGTTTGCATCCATTTGCGGGCGGGTGTGCGGTGCCCCGTGCGAGGCGGCCTGCCGCCGTGGCAAGCTGGACAAGCCGGTGGCGATCCGGGCGCTCAAGCGCTTCGTGTGCGAGCAGTTCGGGCCGGAAAGCCCGGACCGGAAGAACCGGGTGCTGGAAGATGTGCTCATGGGCACCTTCGAGGCCGACTCGCGCCACCAGTTCGACATCAGCAACATCAAGCGGCTGATGGGCACCACAGGCGTTCTCGACCGCAACAGCCGCAACACCGGCCCCAAGGTGGCGGTAATCGGCTCCGGCGTGTCGGGCATGACCACCGCCCACGACCTGAACCTGTTCGGCTATCAGGTCACCGTATTTGAAAAACAGCCCAAGGTGGGCGCTGGCGGCATGTTGTCGCAGGGCGTGCCGGTGTTCCGTCTGGATCGCCGCGCGGTCTACGCCGAGGTGGACGGCATTGCCGACATGGGCATCGACGTGCAGTACGGCGTATCCATTGGCACCGACAAGACCATCCCCGACCTGCGTGCCGAGGGGTACAAGGCGATCGTGATCGCCGCGGGTCTGCAACTGGCGCGGCGGATTCCCATTCCGGGCCACGAGGGCCCCGGCATCATCGAGGGCATCGACTACCTGCGGCGCAGCAATTTTGGCGAAAAGATCCCCCACAAGGGACGTGTGATCGTCATCGGCGGCGGCGACGTGGCCATGGACTGTGCCCGCACCGCCCTGCGTCAGGGCGCCACCAAGGTGCAGGTGGTGTGTCTGGAGCCGGAAGACGGCATGCGCGGTTCCGAGTATGAGCGCATCGAGTCCCGCTACGAGGGCATCTCCATCCACAACGACCTGGGCCCGCAACGGTATGTGCGCAGCAGCGATGGAACCCTCACCGGCATCGAGTTCAAGCGGGTGGCGTCCATTTTCGACGCCCAGGGCCGCTTTGCCCCGTCCTTCGTGGAGGGCACCGACCAGGTGTTCGACACCGACGAGGTAATTCTGGCCATCGGTCAGATGGCCGATACCGGCTTCCTGAAGGGGGTCGAGGACGAGGTGGCGCAGGCAGCTCCGGGCGTCATCAAGAGCGACCCGAAGACCTTCCAGACCTCGGCCAAGGATGTGTACATCACCGGCGACATCGCCACCGGCCCGCGCCTGTTCATCGACGGCGTGGCCCACGGCCATAAGGTGGCGCGCGCCATCCACGAGCACCTCTCGGGCAAGCAGATCGAGGTGCATCCCCACGGGATGATGCGCCCGATGACCCGCTACGAAACCGTGGACCGCTACATTTCCATCGGACGCAAGACCGAGCCGCACCTGCCGCTGGAAAACCGCCAGGACGAGCAGGGCCGGTTCACCAACACGCTGGTGGACTTCTGCTATCCGGAAGACGAGGCCAAAGCCCAGGCGGACCGCTGCCTGCGCTGCAACATCAACGTGATCATGGACGGTGAGCTTTGCATCGCCTGTTCCGGCTGCGTGGATGTGTGCCCGGAGAAAGTGCTCAAGCTGGTACCGGTGGATCAGGCCGAAAACGCCATGGAACTGGCCCGGGGTGCCGAGCCGGTATTCGGCGTGGCACCGGACGCCTTCGTGCACGGCATGGGACCGGACGCGGGGATGACGGATGCGGCCAATGAAAAGGGTGCCATCATGCTGTTCGACAGCCACCTGTGCATCCGTTGCGGCCTCTGCGCCATGCGCTGCCCGACCCGCTGCATCACCATGGAGAAGTTCCAGTTTGACGAAGAACTGGTCTACGCGGGTGACCAGCCGGAGCAGGCGAAGGAAGAGAGCGGCCTTTCACGTTTCCTGAGCCGGCTGCCGTCGATCATTCCCACCGGCCAGACCAAATAAGCCGGCTTCCCGGCGATTTTTGTCTCCCGGATGCGCCTGGCGGCGCATCCGGGAGACAAAACACTTTCCCTGCCCAGCGTGATTCTGTAAAATACCCAGTTCCTTGAAGGGGCCGGACGATTAGCTCAGTTGGTAGAGCACTGCCTTCACACGGCAGGGGTCACTGGTTCAAGTCCAGTATCGTCCACCACCCTTTCGGACGCCGGTCGCGGGGTTCCCTGATCTGGGGATAAACGGCCGGAATCGGTTGCTGCGCCTGTAGCTCAGCTGGATAGAGCGACGGATTCCGGTTCCGTAGGTCAGGGGTTCGAATCCCTTCAGGCGCGCCACATCGCATTTTGGTGGATTTGGGCCGTTAGCTCAGTTGGTAGAGCAGCTGACTCTTAATCAGCGGGTCGAAGGTTCGAGACCTTCACGGCCCACCATTTAAAACAAAGGGGTTGCGTTGAGAGGCGCAACCCCTTTGTTTTTTCTGCCACACTGGACTTCCCCCGGTTTCGTAGACACTACCTAGCTTCCACATGAAGCCGTTCGAAATCAACCGGGCTGACCTGGCCGAGGTGGCTGTGTCGGCGGGTCCGGTTGTAGAAGGCTTCGATGTAGTCGAAAATCTCGGCGCGGGCGTCGTCCCGTGAGGGATACAGCCTTCGCCGGACCTTTTCCTTCTTCAAAGAGCTGAAGAACGACTCGGCCACGGCATTGTCGTAGCAGTTGCCCCGACGGCTCATGCTGGCGACCAGGCCGTGGGCCTTGAGCAGCCGGCCCCAGTCGTCACTGCCATACTGTGAGCCCTGGTCCGAGTGGACGATGACCGGCGCCTTCGGCTTGCGTCGCCATATGGCCATGAGCAGGGCGTCCAGCACGCCTT
>JAOUMB010000022.1 GCA_029881725.1 Nitrospirota bacterium | reverse complement strand
GCCGACGAGGCGGACAATTGCATATACGTCTTCAACCCGGAGCAACTCGATCGGGCTGGGGACGGCATCGGCGACGCCTGTGCCCCGTTTCCCATGGCCATTTCGGAGTAACATCATGTCCCCAACAATTACCCGGGCGTGCTTTCTTGCGTTGCCCTTTCTGGCCATATCGCTGTTCTGTACGGGGGTTCCAGTCCCATCTTCCGCAAGCGACCTCAATACCCCCACCTACAGCCCCGACTTTCGCAAGCCGTGGAAAGCGGGAGGCGAGGCCACCCTTATTTTTCCCGGAGGAGGAATCGGGCCGGATCCGATGACACGGTTCGGACCGGACAACCCTGCGGAAAAGGGATACGTGTTTCTCGACAGTGTGGACCTGGATGGCGATGCCATTGCGGACAACGAGGACAACTGTCCATACGTGTTCAACCCGGTTCAGTTGGATTGGGATAGAGACGGCACCGGCGACGCCTGCGAAACGTTCTGACCCGGAATGGCCCGCCGCGGGCCCTTGCCGCTACCCCACGGGGAGCGGCAGGGCCTGCTTTCCACGGGCAATGAAATGTGCCACCTCGCGGCGCAACAGGCTGCGCCAGGCCGCCTCCAGGGCCATATCACACCGGGGGTCACACTCCGCAACCGCCCCGACCAGGGCATCGATCCAATAGTCAAACAGGAATGGCGGCAGGCTCATGCCGTGCGGCCCATGTTGTCCGGCAATGCGATCCAACGCCGCATCAGCCCCCTTCAGACCGGCCGCATGCTGCATCATCACCGTGAGGGATCGCTGCAACAGGAATTTCTGACGGGCCATATCCACCCCGGCAAAGCGGCGCGCTACCTCCGGATGGCTTTCCAAAAATCGCTGATATACACAGTCTCCAAAATTTCCTGCCGTCAGAATTCGCTGATAGCTGGAAACCACCGCTGTATTGAACATGACCCACCTCGACTCATCCACACCACAACATCGCACAGCAAACACCGCACAACTACTATGCTTGCATTATCGGACGTTCAGGGAATGACCTAAAGGGGGAGGGTCACAATTCAGTCAAGGGCGCGGCGCATGCCCTGAGAAGTGGAGACGGAAAATCCGGAACTGACGCGAATTTCATTCAACAGCGGGTCGATGGAGCCCGCCCTCCGCATCAGGTCGGAGAATCGCTCGTGACCTGCGGGGTCGGTTTCCAGCAGGCGAAAACCGATACCGCCATCCGCAATGCGCATCACCCGGCAGACAAAGGTAATGACTTCGTCCGGGGCATCGTCGGGGGTAAGGGTCAGGCGGCCGGGAGTGCCGGCGGATACCGGCGGTGGGTCGCACTCCACGAAAGCACCGCCAAAGCTCAAATCGCGGGAACGGCCGGAAAAGGGGGGGATACCATCCAGTTCCACACCCACGTCCGCGGCGACCCGCCGCCGCCCGTGCTTGCGGTTTTCGGGCCGGTCCTCGCCGGGCGGACGCGGCGCTGGTGGTGGCATGCCCCCGTCAATATCCGCCATCGCGCCCCCTAGCGGTACCCCGCGCGTCCGACGCAGTGATAGGAAAATCCGGCGGCAATAACCGCCGACGGATTGTAGATGTTGCGCAGGTCCATCATTACCGGCTGCCGCATCAAGCCCTTGAGCCGTTCCAGATCCAGATTGCGGAACCGGTTCCACTCGGTCACGATCACAATGGCATCGGCATCCTCGGCAGTGGTGTAGGCATCGGCGAAGAAATCCACCTCCGGCAATACCTTGCGCGCCTCATGCTCGGCCACCGGGTCGCACCCGCGAACCATGGCGCCTTCGGCTTTGAGGGCGCGGATGATGTCGATGCTTGGCGCCTCGCGCATGTCGTCGGTGTTCGGCTTGAAGGACAGCCCCAGAAAGGCCAGCCGGCAACCGTCCACGTTGCCACCCACGGCGGCGCGGATCTTGTCCACCATGCGCACGCGCTGGCGGCTGTTGACTTCGCGCACCGCGCGCACCAGGGCAAAATCGTAGCCCACGTCGGTGGCGATGCGCTCCAGCGCGGCCACGTCCTTGGGGAAACAGGATCCGCCGAATCCGGGACCCGCGTGCAAAAACTTGGAGCCGATACGGCCATCCAGGCCCATTGCCTTGGCCACGACCTGCACGTCCCCACCCACCGCCTCGGCCAGGTTGGCCACCTCGTTGATGAACGATACCTTGGTGGCCAGAAATGCGTTGGCGGCATATTTGATCAGTTCCGCCGTGGCGATATCGGTCATCACAAACGGGGTTTCGATCAGGTACAGGGGACGGTATAACTCGCGCAGCAGGGCGGCGGCCTGTTCCGAATCGGTGCCGATCACCACCCGGTTGGGACGCATGCAGTCCTCCACCGCCGAGCCTTCGCGCAGGAACTCCGGGTTGCTGGCCACATCAAAACGGGCCCCCTTGGGCGCGGCCTCGCCAATCAGTTTCTTTACGCGCTGGCCGGTACCCACCGGCACCGTGCTTTTGGTGACGATCACTTTGTAACCGTTCAGGTGCGGGGCAATGTCGCGCGCGACCTGATCCACATAGGACAGGTCGGCGGAGCCGTCATCCCCCTGGGGGGTGCCCACCGCGATAAACACCGCCGCCGATCCGCGCACCGCGCTACCCAGATCGGTAGTGAACCGCAGGCGCCCCTCGGCATGGTTGCGGGAAACAATCTCCTCCAACCCCGGCTCATAGATGGGAATCTCACCCCGGTTGAGGGCTTCGATCTTGGTCGCGTCACGATCCACACAGGTGACGTCGACACCAAATTCGGAAAAGCAGGTTCCAGTCACCAGGCCCACATAGCCGGTGCCGACAACGGTAATCTTCATACAGACCCGGGTAACGGTTATTCAAACATCACAAAGCACCAATCATATCATTCCCCCGCGTTTTTGCCCAAGATGCGGCGATATACATCCACCACTCCGGCCTGGGCGGCCCGCACCTTTTCGAACAACACCACGCGTCCTCCCGCCAGCGGGGGACCATCGCATTCCAGCAGCCGGGTGGACTCGCCGTAGGTGCGTTGCAACAGCCCCTCCACCGTGCGATACAGGGACATGGCCGAAAGCAGGCGATCCGCGTCGGTCTGTGCGATCAAACCGGCATCGGCCAGACGGTCCAACGCGCGGCGCGGATTGGGATCCGGCACCTCCGGGTGCGAATGCCCGTGGGCCAGCAGCAGGTACTGCACCACAAATTCGATATCCACAATGCCACCGGGATCCTGCTTCAGGTCCACGGCGTCCTCCCGTTCGCGGCTTAGATGCTCAGCCATTTTCACACGCATGTCGCGCACCTCGCTGGCCAGGGCCTCCGCATCACAGGGGGTGTAGCAGGCCGTGCGCAGGGCGGAGGAGACCGGCGCGAAAAAATCCCCGGTGGCCGCCACCACCCGCGCCCGGGTGAGGGCCTGTTTCTCCCAGGTCCACGCCTCCTCGGCCTGATAGCGCTCAAAGGCCGCCAGCGAAGTGACCAGTTGCCCGCTGGCTCCCGAGGGGCGCAGGCGCATGTCCACCTCATAGAGCACCCCCTCGCCGGTTCCCAGGGTAAGGCGCGACACGATGCGGCGCCCCAGCCGGGCATAGAATTCCGGTACCGACAGCTCTTTTTCCCCTCCAGTCGTGGTGTCGGCCGGATCCCCGTTGTGAATAAACACCAGATCCAGGTCCGATGCGTACCCCATTTCGCCCGACCCCAGCCGCCCCATGGCCACCACCGCCACCTGTCCGTTCCCCCCGCCCGCACCCGGGGGAAAGCCGTAACGGGACACCAGATCGTCCCAGGTGTAATGGAGCACCGCGCGCACCAGGGCTTCGGCCACCTGCGCCAGGGCGATCCCACGGGCCTGTTCATCGATTCCCGTGAGCAGTTCCCGCAGCCCCACCCGCAGCACCTCCCGGTGTTTGAACCGGCGCAGGGCGTCCAGCCACGCCTCCTCGTCCAACCCCTGGGTGGCACGGGCCAGGTCCGCCTCCATGGCGTCCACCGGGCGCTCGTCCAGCAGGGCACGGGGCGCCAGCAGTTCATCCAGCAGCGCCGGGTGGCGCGCCAGTAATCCGGACAGAAAACGGGAGGCGCAAAACATGCGGCTGAGCAATTCCCGGGCATGGGGGTTTTCCGTCAGCATGGCGGCGTAGATGCTGCGACCGCGCAAGGCTTCCACGAAACCCTCCAACCCGGCCAGCCCCACGTCCGGATCCTCCCCCCCGGCAATATCGTTCAAAAACAGGGGCAGCAGACGGCGCCATCGCACCCGCCCCTGCTCGGTTTGCCACATGGCCTCAACGTGCCCCCCCAGGGCAGCCAGACGCGCCCGCCCCGCTTCCGGGTCGCGCAGGTTGAGCACACTCAGGTCCACCTCGGCAGACAGGTGATCCAGTGCGGAAACCAGCCCCTCGAAAGGCGCCGCTTCGGTTTCCACTTCCGGTTCCTGAAACAGGGTATCCACCACCTGATGCACCTCGTCGGTCACTGCCTGATAACGAGAGTGAAACGCCTCCCACGGATCTCGGCCACCGAACCCCATCTGCACCCCCAGGCGACGGCGCGCCTCCGGCGCCTGCGGCAGCAAATGGGTTTGTTCCTCGGCCACCAGTTGCACCCGATGCTCCACGTCCCGCAGGAACATGTAGTGGGACGCCAGTTTGCGGGCGTCCCCCGCCTCCACGTGCCCGGCCTCCACCAGCCGCGACATGGCGTCCAGGGTACGCAACTCGCGCAGGGCGGGACGTTTGCCGCCGTGAATCAGTTGCAGGGCCTGCACAAAGAACTCGATTTCACGAATACCGCCGCGGCCCAACTTCACATCGGTGCCCAAGGCCTGGCGGGCATGCTGGCGGGCACGGATTCGTTCCTTTACGGAGCGAATCCCCTCCAGAGCGGCAAAATCCAGATAGCGTCGAAACACGAACGGAGCCAACTCCGCCAGCAGGGCGGCTCCCGCCTCCAGATCTCCGGCAATCATGCGCGCCTTGATGAACGCCGCCCGCTCCCAGGTGTCGCCGAGGGTTTCGTAATAGGCCATGGCGGCGGAGCGGGACCAGGCGGTGGCTCCGGTGGAACCCTCCGGCCGCAACCGCAGGTCCACCCGGAACACGCGCCCGTCGGCGGTGGTTTCGCCCACGGCCTGGACCACCCGATGGGTCAGGCGGGAAAAAAATTCGGTGGGATAGACCGATCTCCGCCCGTCGGTTTCCTGCCCACCGTCCCCGTAAAAGGCAATGATGTCGATATCCGACGCGTAATTGAGTTCCCGGGCCCCCAGCTTGCCCATGCCCGCCACCATGAATGGCACCGGACTGCCGTCCGCGCGCAGGCAGTCGCCATGCTTTTCGACCAGTTCGCGGCGGCAGAAGCGGATCGCCGCTTCCACGGTAACCTCCGCAAGCCGCGACAGCCCCTCGGTGGCGGAAAACAACTCGCCCCCCGCCAGGTCCCTCGCCGCCAGATACAGGAAGGCGCGCGCCTTCAAATAGCGCAGTGCCCCTTGCAGGTCGGTAAAGCCGGTGACCGAATCGGCCACCGCCTCCGGATCGGGCCAGTCGAATGCTTCCCCGGAAACCGCCTCCTCCAGCAGTTCCGCCGCGCCCGGAAGACGGGTCAGGATACCGGACAGAAACGGCCCGGAAGCGGCCACCGCCAGCAGCATGTGGCGGCCGCGCGCATCCGCCAGCAGGCGGGCCGCGCCATCCGGATCGACCTCCTGAAAGCGGGACAGGGCAAACAGGGCGCCGTCCGGATCGGCACTGGCGCCCAGGTCCTCCGCCAGCGGCACACTGGGAACGGCGGCCAACAGCGGGGCCAGCAGGGTTTCGGCCTCAATGGGCTTGGCAAACGGAGATTGCGTGCGCGAATCCATCAGAAGGTGTGTCCCAGAGTGAAATGAAAACGGTACGGGTCCTCTCCCGGCCGGCGGTCGACCTTGTGTCCCCAATCCAGCCGCAACGGACCCACCGGGGTGGCGTAATTGATGCCCACCCCGACCCCGACACGCATGTCGTTCACCCCCACCGCGCTGCCCTTGCTCCACACGTTTCCAGCGTCGGCGAACAGGGTGGTGCCCCACCCCTGTTCACTGCCCCAGCGGAACTCCAGATTTCCCAGCACCATGACCTCGCCGCCGATTGGCTCCCCCGCGATCAGGGTATCGTCGGGCACGCCGATGCTGTCCAGTTGATAGCCACGCACGGTGGAGTGCCCGCCCATGAAGAAGCGCTCCGACACCGGCACCGCGGTGGATTCGAACAACTGCCGCACCCGTCCCCCCTGCCCCTTCGCGGCAACCACCAGATGGTGCCCCACTGGAAGATATCCCGCCGCCTGCACCGTGCCCTTGCCAAACTGCACTTCCGACAGCAGGATGTGCGCACCCTGCTCATAGGTAACGCCCAGCACGTTCCCACGGGTGGGGGCAAACGGATTGTCCCGCGCCTCGCGCACCAGGGAGACCAGGATCGAACCCACGTTGATCCGGCGCCGCTCCGGCAACGGGGTGGGGGGCAGGCGCGGATACCGGTTGCGCTCCAGCCGGTAGGTGGTGGTGGCGGTCACCTTGTCCGACAGTTCCCGGCGAATACCGGCTTCTACCGCGCGCGTTTCCCGCTCATAGCTGATCAGATCCTCTCGCTCGAACAGTACCCGGGTGCGCAGGTTGGCGCGCCAGTCACCAATCCATGGCAACAGATAGCCGAACGAGAAGGAACGGCGCAGGCGACCGGTGCGAAAGCGCAGGTTGGCCCGGTGCCCCATGCGGAACATGTCCCGATACGAGAGGTCGATCAGGCCGCGCACCCCGTCCCCCTCACCATAACCGAGGCCCATTTCCACCGCACCGGGACGCCCCTCCATCAGGAACACCCTCACGTCGCGTACCTCGTCCCGATCGTCCGGGTCCAATTGCCCGATGCGCACCTGATCGAAGGCGGCGGTCCGAAACAGGCGGCGGCGGGTTTCGGCCAGCGACGACAGGGCGTAAACGCCGCCCTCCGCAAAGGTGAGCTCGCGCTCAATTACCTTTCTGCGGGTGCGGAACCTGCCCTCGATCACCACCGCCCCGATGGTTACCGCGGGGCCCGGCGTCACCTGAAACTCCGTGTCCACCAGCACTTCCCGCAGGGGGGTACCCCGTGGGGTGATCTGTCCGCGCCAGACGTCGCGGTTTTCCGTGCGCACGTCCACCTGGACGTCGGGATACCCCGCCTCGGCAAATACCCTGCGCAGGTCGGAACGGGCCGCACGCAAGCGATCCCGCCGGTAGGGCAATGCAGCCAGTTCGCCCGCCTTTACGCTGGCCGACCGGGTAACCACCGGATCCACGCCCTCGGTTCCGGTCAGCAGGGAATCGGCAAACCACCAGCGCGGTCCCTCCGATATCTGGTAAGTCACGCTCAGCATATGGGGATGATCGGGCAGGCCGTCAAAGCGATAACCAACCTCCGCATCGGGGAATCCCAGAGCGCGTAACGCGCCCTCGATGGCCGCGGCCCGCCGCGCGATGATCCGGGACCGGGCGGGCTCTTCAATCAGCCGCCAGCCCGGCTTGACCAGTTCCAGCAATTGGCGGTCCCGGAACGTATAATTGCCCTCAAAATGGATATCACGGATGCGGTGGCGCCGCCCCTCCTCAATCACCACCGACACCCGGTTCAGGTGGGGATCGGCAATATCCGGTTCCGCCGTCACCGTAACCCGTGCATCCCGGAAGCCCTCTTCCTCCAGACGTTTGCGCAGTCGGGCTCCAGCCTCGGAAAGGGTGGGCTCATCCACCTGCCTGCGCACGGACAGATCCATTTCCGCCAGCACCTTTTTGCGGCTCAGATGGTGGCTGCCGACCACGGTCACCTGAACCCGCCCATCCACCAGAACCGGAATGATCACGTTGACCCGCTCACCCTGGCGCACCAGCCGGTACGGCCCGACCCGGGGACTCAGGTAACCCGCGTCCAGAAGGTAACGCTCCACCTTCTCCACGTCCTTGTCCAGCCGTCCGGAATCCAGCGGACGCCCCAGCCGGGTGGACAGACGCAGGTCCTTCGGCCAGTGAATTCCGTCTGCGTCGGCACCCGGCAGGCCGGGCAGACGCACCGATCCCACCCGGGCACGGATACCTTCTGTCACACGAATGACCACCGGAACCCGGATCGCATCCACCGCCGTATCGTCCGCCACGGCCACGTCGGCTTCCGCCGCCAGGTATCCCTGCTCAAAATAAAACTGTTTAACCCGCGTGGCCACCCGGCTCAGAAGTTCCGGCCCCACCTCACTGCCCACCTTCAGCCCCGACGCATCCAGCACGACTTCCGCGCTCAACGCGCGGGTTCCCTCCACCCGTACCTCACTTGCGAACTGGACCCCCACCAGCATCACCGTAACCGCCACGCCACCGCTTTCCGGGGCGGTGGAAATCACCACCTGGCGGATCTCGGGAAGTTCGGACAAAAGGCGTACCGCGCGGGCCACGGCGGAGCGGTCCAGCACCACGCCAGGGGCCAGCCCCGAAACCTCCGCCAGCCGTTCCGCCGGCAATGGAAGCGAGGAACCCCAATCGACGCGCATCACGCGCGTGTCCTCCGCTACGGCGGGCACCGCCAACAGCCACAGCAACAGCGGCAACAGGTATCTAAAGACAGAGCGCTTCATTTAGCGAAAACGCACCCGAAAGCGCACTTCCCCGCCGCGCCGCCCTTCCTCATCCTGTTCCAGCATCAGCGACATGCGCGGTCCCAGCCGGTAACTAAACTGGATGATCGGCTCCTGGGTGGCATCCAGCACGGTGCTGTAGGTGATCTGTGCCTGGGAATCAAACAGGCTCTTTCCCACCGTTACCCGGGCGCTGGAACTGGCCGAGGCATCGTCGTAAAACGGATCCACCTGGAAGCGGTCGATCCCCGCAATCCGGTGCAACTGCTGCTGCAATTCCGCCTGCATCGGACCGGTGGCCAGTGAAATGGCCTCGGTGAGGCCGGTCTGAGCCCCCGAATCGGTCAACTCGTCAGCGGTCATGCCGACCGCCAACAGCGAGATCAGATCCGCCTGCGGTAACTCCGGGCGGCTGGTAAGGGTCAGGTCCATCTGGTCCTCCACCCGACCGGACAGGGTCACCTCCACCTCAATCGGCTCGGTGTTTAGCGGGTTGTCCGGCAAAGCGTGTTGTACGGTGGTGCGCGCCACCATATCCAGGTACGGGTCCACCGCCCCTTCGGTGACAAATTCCACCGACGCCCGTTGCACCTCAAAAACGTGCTCCCGGTACTTCACCGTGCCGCCCCGGCTGTCCACCTGACCAAGCAATGACGGGGACGCAACGGTTCCGCCGATCATCAGGTCCATGTCCAGCGCCATTTCGGCCAGGTTGTTGTCCACAAACAGGTTGCGATCACCATAGACATGCACCGCCAGCCGGGTATCGCCCAGGGGACCGCTCTCTTCCAGTTGCTCTCCCGCGCCGCTGGCCATCCAGTCCCCCCACTGCATGCTGCGATCGTACAAAGCCTTATGGACGCGCACGTCCCCTGACAGGGTGGGAGCGGGATATTTTCCCTCCAGGATGAATTGCCCGCCCACGGTGGCGCTCAAGCCCGCCACCGGCTGCACGGTGTATTGGTCCACCTCCACCAGCAGGCGCCCATCCAGGGTGGCGGTATCGAATACCCCCTGCGCGGTGAGGGTGCCGCCACCCATGCGGGCCTCCAGGGTGTCGATCAGAATCCGGGTGTCGTCCACCAGCACGCTGGCAAAGTCCACTTGCAACGTTTGACCCAGGGCATCCACGTGAACCCGGCCTTTTTCGAGGGTGGCGCCCCCCCGGTAGACAGAGATATCCCAACCGCCGGTCTGCTCCATGGTGACCTGAATCGTCCCCACGCCCTGCTCCAGACCGTCCACCCCGGCAGTCAAACGGGCCAGATCCAGGCTTCCCACGGCTTTGAGTTGCACCGACTTCTCATACTCCCACCCCCCTTCCACCCGCAATTGGCCCATGGGGCCGGTCAACTCCACCGGGTCGGCCAGATACACTCCGTTTACGGACTTCACCCGGGCCTGGGGAGCGGTGAGTGCGCTTCCAAATACGGTCAGCGCCACCGGTCCGAGACGCGCATCCACGTCCCCACGCATGGGATCCTCCAACGGCCCATCCATCTCCACCTGCCCGGTGACGGTGATGGCCGCGAACGGCGGCAGCATGTCCACCGGAGTCGCCTGCATGGCGTTGGGATAGGCGAAGCCCTTGACACGGGTCAGCACCCAGTCGTCATACACGTGGACGTCAAACGAGGTTTCTCCGGAGATCACTCCCCAGTCGGGCTTCAGTTGGCGAAACCAGGGACCCTCCACCACGCCCCTGGCATACAGGTCAAAGCTCTCGTCCAGGGTCATTCCACCGGAAACGGCCAGGGTGAGCCCATCCCCCACCAGGGTCATCGGCTCGGTAGACAGGTGGTTGTCCTCCAGGCGGGCCACCACCGGAGCGGTCAGGGAGGCGACCAGTTCACCCGTCTCCACATCGAAGCGGGTAAAGCGCCCCACCGCATGGGTGGCGCCTTCGTCCACGGTGCCACTCATGGCGGCTCTGCCGGTGGCAAACATGCGATAATCCTCACCCAGTTGCTCGCGGAAGGACGCATCGGCATCGGGCACAAATTCCCGCAACCAGGGCACCATCGGCAGCCGCCCGCCGATGCGCGTGGCCAGGTGGAACGGGTAATGCCGGTCGAGCATGGCGTAATAATTCACCCAGGCGGCCTTGGCCGGATTGTCCGCCCCGCCTTCCCCGTCCAGGGTGGCGCGCACCCGCAGCTGCCACCAGGGCGACATGACCACATCCACGTCGCCATCGCCCACCGGCATTCCGCCCAGGGTGAAATCGCGCACCCGTCCGCGCGCGGTGAGGATGGCCGCCTCGAAGTCGCCGGACAGGTGCGCATCGCCCATGTAGGTGCCGTCCATGTATGGCGCGTTCTCCTGGAACAGGTTCGTGGACTGCACCGGCAGCCCGGCGCTTTGCATGCTCACCTCAAAACGCTCACGCTCCCATTCGATGGCGGCATCGCCGGTCACTTCGGCGCGGCGGGTGCCGGAGGGGATGCCGAACCGGGCATTTTTCACCTTCATGCCCTTGTGATCAATCCACACGTCGGCACGGGCGTCGGAGATGTCCTGCCCGTAAAAAGTACCTGCGCCGCCGGTCAACAGGCTCCAGGCCGCCAGACTCTGGCGGGAATTGATTACGTGCACATCACCGGTAACCGGAAAGTCGGTCTCCAGCGGGTCCTCCCCGGTGTAAAACAGCTCTGCCAGAGGTGTCAGCGGCACGTGGTCCAGACTGGCGGCAAGGTTGACACCCAGTTCGGAAGCGGGCTGGCCCTTGGGGGGGATGCGGACCTCCCCGTCCAGACGGATGCGGCCGTCCCCGTCCGCATTCAGGTGACGTATCGTCAGCTTTTCCGGTGTCAGTACCATGTCCGCGGTCACCCGGCCCAAAACCAGATTCTTCGCTCGCCCCCCCTCCATGACCGAACGGTAGGTGAGGCGGAAATCATCCCGGGTACCGCTCAGCACCCCCTCCCCCATGGTGGTGCCATGCACATAGGGCAGACCAAACAACTCCCCCAGGTCGGCAAAGTCGGAGGTCTGAAAATTGAAATGGCCATTCAGCTGGCGGCCGGGTGACATCTCCCCCTTGGCGTGCAAATCGGTTTTGCCGGTGACCAGATGCACCGTATGCCGCTGGCCTCCGTCCGGAGCGATCTCCGTGTGTCCGCTGGCGCGGGTCAGCCGCGCCAGGATTCGACGCCAGACCGGATCGGAAGCCGACAAATCCTCCTGGCCACCGTTTTCAAACCGCCAGTCTCCAGTTGCCTGAAGCCGCTCCCCGCGGGTACCTCGCACCCGAAAATCGCCCCCCATTGTGCCGGGTAGCAGATCGTCCGCGCCCAGCCACGCCACGGACACATTATCCAGCGAACCATCCAGGTCATACTCCGGTGGCCCATCCAGCGCCAGCCCCCCCTTCGCGCGCACTTCCCCCTCCCCCACGGAGGCACGGGCATGCACCACCTCCACCCGGGCGCGGGACAGCCGCAGGCGCATTTCGGCGCTGGGCAACCGGTGCGGGTCGTCCTCCAGTTGCAGATCGGCGCCCTTCAGTTCCCCGTCCCAGTGCAGGTCATCCACATTCCCATACAGACGTCCCTCGGCGTGCACCGTTCCCGTCACCTCCGGGGCGTTGATCCCGAAACGCCGCACCAGCGCGGCGGCTCCCTGCATACGGCCATCGTAGAGGGTGCGCAGGGCGGCCACCAACTGCGCTTCCATCCGCACCTCACCCGACATTTCCAGGTTCCCCGCCAGCGCCTCAAAGCGGGCCTTCGCCACCCGCAGCCGCTCGGAATCCAGGGCCCCCTCCAGGGACGCCATGGACAGCAACTCCGTGTTACCCACCTGCACCACTCCCGTGGAAACCATCAGGTTCAGATAGCGCAGCGTGACATCCGGCTCGGTTTCCACCTCCACCCCCCAAACCGTCACCTGCTTGCCGCGGGAAGCCATGTGCAGGGTGCCGTCCAGCACCCGCAAGTGGTGCCCGGCCAACACACCCAGGTTGGATGCAAGGCCCTGGCGCACGGCCTTGTCGGGTGCGCCCTCCTGATCCACACCGGGAAGTGCGGGAGCCTCCACCTCAAGACGCAGCGTCGGTGACCAGAGGGTCACATCCAGGGTGCGCAGACCACCCGCCAGAAGCGACCAGGGGGAAACCTTTACCCGTATCCGTTCCACGCCCCCCCCGGAAAAGGTGTTTCCCGCCGCAGGCAGTTTCACCCCGTGCAGGTTCACCGACGGCGGAAACAGGGACAGGCGCACCCGTTCCATTTCCACTTCGGCCCCCAGCGCCGCCCGCGACAGTCGCCCACGGCGACGCGCACCGGACCGGAAAGGCCTCCCCGCATCAGATACAGCTCCGCCCCGCCGATCAGGATGAGGAGCAGCAGGCCCCCGATCAGGAGGCGAATCCGCAACGGTTAGCCGCCGGTTTCAGGAGTGGTGGCGCTGGCCTCCGCGTCCTTCAGCGCCGTCACAAAACGCATCCGCAACGTGTACAGCATCTGGGACAGCAGGTCCCCCTCCTCGTCGCTCAGGTTGCCGCGGGTCTTCTCTTCCAGCATGGAAAGGATGTCGATGTTCTGGCGAGCCACCGTAAGGTTCGGTTCCGGCTTTCCGGTGTCCGGGTGGTTCACCAGCCCCATGTGGATGAATGCGCTCTGGGAGAGTGAAACCACAAAGGTGGTGAAATCCATACTCGGACCCGAATCGGTGGTGAACCCCGGATCCTTCGGCTTCGACGTTGATGTGCTGTCCGACTGGGGGGCATCGGCCTCCGCCGGCGAACTGGCGGCGCCGTGGTCGATCCGACGGTCGTTGACCTTGAATTCCTGCTTCTCGTTCATGGCTGGTCCTTCACCTGGAAATCGCGCAACGGGACACGCCGGTGCTCCAAGGGAGTCCGTTCCCGGGGGCGCACGCCCCTGCAGCCTTGTATTCTATGGGAATTTCCGCCCAATTGCAGGGATTGCGGAGGCAGAACGGGGTTATAGTTCCACCCGTAGCACCAGGGCATCCTCCACGGGTCCCTGGTAATACCCCTTTCGCACTCCGACTTGAGCAAATCCGAATCGCCGGTAAAGGGCCTGCGCCGCCCGATTGCTGCGCCGCACCTCCAGCACCGCATGGGTCGCTCCCTGCGCTGCCGCCTCCGCAAGTGCCGTCCCCAGCAGGGCATGCCCGACGCCCTTCCGGCGGCATTCCGGAACCACCGCCACGTGCATAACGGTCCATTCGTCGGCAGCCAGGGAACAGGCGGAAAAGCCCACCACACGCCCCCCGTCATCGGCCACCCGCATGCGGTAACCGGGATGCTCCAGATCGCTTCGCCAGTCCCCTTCGGCCCGCCCGGAACCGAGTGTGACCCGCGCGATCCAGCCAACGGCCGGAGCATCGGCCGCCCCCATCGGTCGCACGTCCAACTATCCCCCCGCGGTCTGACGCCGGGCCCACTCACGCTCCGCCTGACTGGCCTTCAGGTAGTGCGGACGGATCTCGTCCGGGGCCACAAGGGAGCCATCCCGGTGCAGGGCCACGGCGCGCCATGCCACCGCCGCCGCGCGCGGGTAATCAAACAACCGCGCCACCCGGTGCAGGGAGCCGCACGTTTCACCCGCCAAATCATCGGCGGCGGTGCCACACACGGCCAGCGGCATGTTCAGCCGGGTGATCCGCTGCATGAATTCGGCGGGGGTGAGCGCCGCGGGCGCCATGACCGGCGCCACCCATTCCCCGTCAGGCCGGTACACGGCGCCATAGATTTCACCCTTGCGCGCGACCATGGCCACGGCCACGGCCCCGCCGGACGAGGCCACCACCGTCCATGCCACCGCTTCCAGGGTCGGGACCGGGTACAAGGGTAATCCGGCGGCCCGCGCCAGCCCCATGGCGGTGGCAACACCGACCCGCAAACCGGTGAAGGAACCAGGACCGATGGACACGCCGATGCCGGACAGGTCGCCCGGGGCCAGTTCCGCCTCGTTCAGCATCCGCTCGATCCCCGGCATGATGCGTGCGGCGTGGGAGCCGTGCACGTCGGCGGCATACTCGGCCCGCAGGCCGCCCGCTCCGGCCAAGGCCAGTCCGCCCAGGGATGTGGTGGTGTCGATGCCCAGCAACAAGGCCTCGGAAGCACTCATCAGCCGCCTTGTCCACTCAGGCTGTCGAGCTTTTCCTCCAGCTCGCGCAGGCGCTTGAGCAGGTCGATGGCGACGCGCTTCTGGGACCCCTCCAGCCGCGACAAACGGGCGTCGATGGCGGCAAAGTCGTTCTGTTCCGCATCCACCCGCTGGGTCACCTGACGGCCCAACTCTCCCAGTTGCAGGGTCAATTCCTCCACCCGACGCAGGTGCTCGGCGCGCCGCTCCAGATCCGCCAGACGACGGGTCAGCTTGGCCACGTCGGGGGAATCCTTTTCCAGGGCCGTCACCCGCCGGGTCAGGCGGTTGAAGTTGTCCTCCAGGGGAAGGTTTTCCTGAGCGCTCTCCAGCGCCTCAATGCGGTCACTCAATTGCGCAACGGTCTTGTCTGAAGCTACCGGGCCCGTGGGGCGTGCGGCCGTGGTTTCCACCTTGCGTTTCAGGTTCTGCACCTCGGATTGGAGTGCCCGCTGCTCCTCCTCCACGCGTGCCACCTGTTGCGCGTCCAGCATGGTCACCTGCTGTTCCAGGGCCTCAAGTTGCTGGCGCAGCCACTTGACCAGATCGTCGGTCGTTCCAGCCATGCGTCCGCTGGCTTCCTGCTGGGATTTTTCCAAATTCTGCACCGCCAGGCTCAACTGACCACTGGTCTGCGCCACCTGCCCGGCCAAGGCCTGGTCACGCTGCATACCCTCCTGGGCCACGCTACGCAGGGCCAGCTCCATGCCTTCCAGACGGGTTTGCAGCGCAATCATTTCCTCCCCGCGCCGCTCGGCGATCTGCTCAGAGGCGGACAGGCGGTTGATCAACGCATCCACCTGAACCAGCCGCTCCTCCCACTCGGCGGCACGCTGCTGAAGGGCGCTCGCGTCGCCGGTAAACTCCTTCTGGCGTTGTTCGAATTCGGTCAGCTTGGTCAGAAAATAATGTTCTGATTCGGCCACCCGCTTCCCAAGATCCGCCGATGCTTGCCTCAGGTCGCGCACCGCCTGCTCGGCGCGCTTGGCCGTCTGGGGCAGTCCCTCGTTCAGGGCTGCGCTGGTTTCCGTGTCGAGCCGCTCCTCATACAGGTTCAAGCGCTCTTCAAGGGCGCTGATGCGCGTCACCGCCTCGCTGGCGGCCGCGACCTGTGCATCCAGGGTATCCTGCAATTCCCGCACGGTTTTCATATCGGCGTCCATGCGCATCATGTCCGCCTGCATGGCACAGCCGGAAGACAACAGCAGAACCGCCACCGCAAGCCACCCCCGCGCGGATGCCCGATCATTGAGCGACGGCATCACGGCCTTCTCCCCGGCGCGAACTCGAACACGTAGTTGACCTGCATGGCCGGGGCCTTCCACGTCTCCGGAAGGGGGGGGAACGGGCTGGAGGTGAGCACCGCGCGCATGGCGGTATCGTCGTAATGATTGGAGCCGGATGAGCGCGCCAGCCTTACCTCCGACACCCGGCCATCCCGCTCGATGACAAACGTCAGCAACGCCTTGGCCCCACTGCCCCGGAACAGGTCCGGTGGGGACCAACGGCTGTCAACGCGAGCCTTCACCGCTGCCGTGTAACGGTCCACATCGGGAATCCGCTCCTGGGAGTTGGCTCCGGGGGACAGCACCAAGCCAATCTGCGCATCCAGCCACTGGGTTAACTCACCGGATATCAGCGGAGTGTCCTCCGGCTGCTTTTCAGCGGCGCGCAACTGCTCGAAGGCCTCGCTCAACGACGGCGTGTCGGCAACCGGTGGCGTTTCCGCTTCCGGTTCCGGCGCCTGCGGCAAAGGTTTCGGGGCAGATGCCATCATCTCCCGCCACCATTTTTCGTACTCCTCGCTCTCCACCGGGGGCGCGGTCTTTGCGCGCTCCATCTCCCGGAACTGCCGCGCCAGATCGCTTTCCTCCGGGGGAGGCTCATCACTCAGCTTGTCCCACAGGGGATTATCGTCCAGCGGAGCCAGCACCGGGTCGCGCCGGGCCTGAGCGGGAGGGGGAGGCGGCGGAGCCTTGGGGATGGGTGGCGCGGGGGGAGGCGGCTTGTCCGGCGAGGGTGTCGGTTCCGACAACGGTGCCGAGGGAGGCACCAGCACCACCTGAATGGCATCCCGGAAATCGATCGCGGGTGGAGCCAGCATCTCCACAATCACCAATCCGCCAATCATGGCCAGATGGACGGCGATCGAAACCCCCACCATGCGGGACAGGCGGCCGGGTTCGTTAATGGCGTGAGAGAATGGTTGCATTCGCGACAATTACAACGAAGCGGCGGGCCGGAACGGGACACCGCCGCATACGTTGAATAATACCACACGGTCCCGCATTTCCGGCCCGGTCCGGCGTCCGCATGCGGGCAGACCGGCGGGGGATTTCGATGCCGGCCTCATGCGCAACCCCCCACCCGTGTCCTTGTGCGTGTCGGTGGCCCGCTGCCGCGCCTCCGAAACAATCCGCCTCTAGCGCAACTCAATCAGGATGCGTTTGGCGGAACGGGCCTCGTCCGAACTGGGAAACTGGGCGATCAGACGCTTCAACGCGTCTTCCGCACCGGGGATATCGTCCTCGGCGCGCAGCATTTCACCCAGTCCAAGCAGGGCCTTGGCTGAAGCCGGATTGCGCGCGAAACGCTTGATCAGGGTATCCCAAACCTGACGCGCCCGATCCGTCTGCCCCTGCGCCCGGTAGGATGCCCCCAGCCAGTAGGTGGCCTCCGGAAGCTGGTTCGAGTCCGGGTACTGCTGCATGAAATTGGCAAACCCGGCGGCAGCGATATTGAAGTGCCCCCGATCGTAATCGCGGCGGGCCAGAGCAAACGCCTGTTCCGGAGTTCCGGCATCCCTCAGGATTCCCGGCAGGGTGATTCCCCCACCCGAAGGCGTGGAAATCACCGGGCCGGCACCCGGGGGTGCCTCGCCCGGTTTACCGGGAATCATCCCGGAAGGTCCCGGCGTCATGGGCCCCAGCGGTCCGGTGGATACGCCCAGGCGAGACTCCAGCGTCTCCAGACGGCTGTCGGCGGTCTGAGCCAGGGAATTCATGCCGAATCCCAGCTCTTCCACCTGCCCACGCAACTCGGCAACCTCCTGCCGGACCTGATCCAGGGCCAGGGTCATGTCGAGCATGCCCGGCCCCGGCACCAGGGCCTCACCACCTTCCGCGGCAGCCGCCGGGGAGGCGCCCTCCACCGGCGAGAAATCGGCGTCGCCATAGGGGGACGCACCCCCGGCAGCCGCCCCCGGCTGGGTACTACCCAGTGCCGAGGCGCGATCAAGCCGCTCCTGGATGGCGAGCACCCGGGTTTCCAGGTCCACCATGTTGGCCTGGCTGGCGCAGCCGCCCAGCAGGACGGCCAGACCAGCCACCCAAAGAACCGGACGTGATTTCATCATTGCCGACTCAGTTGGCGGTCAGATGGGCGCGGCGATTCTGCGCCCAGCACGACTCATCCATGCGGGTGCAAACCGGCATTTCCTCACCGTAGCTGACGGTGCGCAACTGACGGGCGTTCACCCCCAGAGACAGCAACGCCGAACGAGTCGCCTCCGCGCGCCGCTCACCCAGGGACAAGTTGTAGGCGGTGGTGCCGCGCTCGTCACAATGCCCCTCGATGACCACGCTTACCTGCGGGTTGTCGTTCAGCAGGCGGGCGTTGGCGCGCAAGGTCGCTTTGTCCGCTTCACGGATCACCGACTTGTCGAAATCAAAGTGAATGTCGCGCAGCTGACGGGAAATCTCGGAAGCGCTCGGACCACGCACCGGCTCCGGTGCCACCGGAGTGGCCATGTCGTCATCGCCAACGTCCTCAACCTCATCCACCACCGGGGCGGCCATCGGCGGCGGCGCGGGCTCGGACACGCCGGATTCCACAGCCCCCTTCGAGCCGCCACAACCGGTAACCACCAGCATCAGTGCCGCTGCAAGCAACCATGCACTCTTCATTTGTTCCCTCTCCCTCACTGTTTAACCCGGGATATTTCCCGGAGTTTCCCAAGACTGTACCTAATTTTTATCCGAACACCCAAGCCCCGGATGCAACTTTATGAAAAAAAATACTCGAACGCTATCTGTCCACCTCACTGGCCCAGTCCGGGCTGGTGTTATTGGCGCCATTATAGGTGACCCGCTCCACGTCGCCACCGTCCGGGCTCATCAGATAGATATCCTGCCGCCCACCCCGGGTGGAGGCAAACGCAATGTGGCGACCGTCCGGCGAAAACGACGGGCTTTCGTCGTCCCAGTCCCCATCCGGGCTGATCTGCCGGTTGTTACGCCCATCCGGGGTGGTAACGCAGATTTTGAACCATTGGCCGCTGCGGCAGGTGTAGGCGATCAATTCGCCGGTGGGCGACCAGTCCGGCTCACTGTTGTAGTCGCCGCCAAAGGTGATCCGCTTGGCTCGCCCGCCCCCCGCGTTCATGACATAAATCTGTGGGTTTCCGCCCCGGTTGGAGGTAAAGGCGATGAGTCGCCCATCCGCCGACCAGGTGGGCGACAGATCATCGGCCCGGTGATTGGTCAACTGGATCACCCGGCCGTCGCCGGTCACGTGGTAGATCTCCCGGCTTCCCTGTTCGGAGCCGGTGACGGCAAAACCGTTGCCCTCCGGATGCCACACCGGGGTCATCGAAAGCCCTTGGGACGAAAACGCCACCGAGCGCACGCCACTATCCAGGTCGAGCTTGTAAATGCGCCAGTTGCCGCTTTTCTGGCTGGCGTACAGGACGGTTTTCGCCCCTTGGGCCAGGGCCGGGGTCAGTCCGATGTTCCGGTCGGCGGTGACCCGCTTGGGAGCGTACCCGTCATGATCCATGACAAACACTTCCTTGGTGCCGGTCAGGTCGCTCACGAAGGCGATGCGGCTGCGGGTGATGCCGTATTCGCCGGTGTAATGGTGAATGATTTCCCCCACCAGACGGTGGGTCAGCTCGCGCAACTGGCTCTCCGGGGCGCGCTGGCGTTTTTCGATGATCATTTTGCCGCGTGCGGCATCGAATACCTGGCTGTGCAGGGTAAAACGGCCCAGTTCGTCCCGGCTGAGGCTGGCCCATACCATCACATCGACGGCTTCGGACAGGCCCATGTCGCGGATACGGACCGGCCCCAGCGTCTCGTCCGGAGGGGCGGCCATGTGCAGTTCCAGATCCCGCGCGGTGAACACGCCGGAGCGGCGCAGGTCGGCCATCAACACTTCTCGGGTTTCACCCAGTGGGACGTCCAGGCCCGGCTGCCCCACCACCCCCAGCACCCCCACCGGCACCCGCGAGGCCACATCACGATAGCTGCGCAGCCACACGTCATCGGCGGAGGCTGCGGGCAGCGGCGCAATCATCTCCACGACCGCGGCCCCGATCAGGGCCAGGGCCAAGGCTCCCTTGGCGATACGGCGGATCAACGCTTCGTCTGCGGCTCGGTGACCATTCCCAGTTGCGAAATCCCCGCCTGCTTGATGGCATCCATCACGGTCACCACCACGCCATAGGGCACGCCCTGATCGGCGCGCAGGTAGACGGCGGCTTCCGGTTTTTCCTGGGCCAGACTGCGGAAGAACGGCACCAGGGTGTGGGGCGGCACCCTCTGCTTGTCCACGAACACCTTGCCGTCCTTCTCCACCGTCACCACCACCCGCTCGGTGGGTTTGATGGTGTTGATTTCGCTGGCCGGCAGTTCGATATCAATGCCCCGGTAGAGGAGCGGCGCGGTGATCATGAAGATGATCAGCAACACCAGCACCACGTCCACCAGTGGAACCACGTTGATTTCGGACAGGTAGCGGCGGTCCTTGGGATCGACGTCCAATGTGGGCGGGCTCTATAAAAAGAGGGAAAGTCGCTGGCGCGGGGCTTGTCCACCACGCCCGGGGCCGCCCAACGGGCGACGCGGAAGCGATTATATCACGACCCATCCACCACCACGGAACACCATCCCCAGGTCCGTAGGGCGACCCACCCGGAGGGGCACCCCCCCGTTGCCGCCGCCCCGTCCCCGCCACCCCCCGAAGATGTGGTGGCCAGGCCGGATCGGAACCCGGATCATCGTCAGGCGGCGGGAACCTCGCGGGCGGCGTCCATCATCACGGTGGCCAACGTGGTGTACGCGGTAGCCCAGGCCTCTTTCACTGCCGGGGTAAAGTCGTCGCCGATGCCCTGCTCCAGCGTCCACAGCAGCGCCTCACCCACCGGCTGATAGTGGGCGTCAACCACACCATAGGCCACATGGTCGCGGCCCAGTTGCTGCACGGCCGGCAGAATATTTTCCAGTGCGTCCAGGCTGCCCACCACCAGGCTGATGGTGGTCATCAGCTTGACCCCCTGGGCCTGCATGTCGCCCTTGAACAGGGATTTCACCGAGGGTTCGATCTCGAACAGCCGGTTGTAGAACATCGCCGCCGCCTGCTCGGAAATGGGGAACACCTTCAGCCAGGTGTTCTTGATCAGTTGAATCTGGTCCGGGGTCATGGATCGCCTCCTGATGCGGAAAAAGAATCCTGTCCTATCGGGACATCGCGACCAGAACTTGACCACGAACCACGTTCTTGAACTCTTTATTTTTCAATCACTTTATTTGCGCCTACCCGCACTCGGACCGACGGCCTTTCAGCCCGGATCGTGGGCCACATCGGGCCCGCCTTTCAACAGGCAAAGGCTCTTTTACCGGGGCGACAGGGCAACGATCGCCGCCTTCGGTTGCCAGGTTTCCGTGGCGTGACAGGTATTACAGGTAGTGGCGGAATCCATATGGCCCGGCGGCAGACCGACCGCGGCCATCCCGTTATGGCAGTCGCCGCACGGCTGGGCGATCCCCGCGTGGCTGTAGCGGGCGTTGCCGAAGCTGAATGGAGACGTGTGACAGGCGCCGCAGTTGTCGCCACTCACCACGTGCCCCCGCACTTTGCCCGCCGCCACCCGGCCGTCGTGGCAGCGGCGGCACTCACCGCGCACGGCCGCGTGCTCGACCACCGCCTGCCTTTCCCACCGATCTTCCGTATGGCATGCATCACAATCATCACTGCTCGGAAGATGGCGCGCCGAAGGGACCGATGCCGGAACCGCTCCGGCCGGAGTGTGACACCCGGCACACCGGGTGGGGACGTCCTCAAAATGCTCCCCCTCATGGCACGAGGCGCAGCCGATTTCCATGTGAGTGCCCGCAAGGGGGAAGCCGGAGCGCAGGTGGAGGATCTCCACTTCCTCCGGGGCGAACTCGCCGGCCATTGCGGACCCCGCGCAAACCAGCGCGAAGAACAGAACCCAGCCAATCACGCTTGCCCGCCGGGAAATGGAGGACAGTCCTCCCCCTCCCGCCCCGAATAAACGCGCGAAAACCAACTGAAAACGTTCACCGATCAAATCGGTAAACCGGTCCGCAAGGATTGAAACACACACGGCTTACTCACTTTTTAACGGATCAATCCGTATACGCTAACGGCAAAATCCTTCAATGATTGACCTGAACTCGGAGAGTTCCAGCAGTGAATACCCCGGAACCGGATACTGCTCGTCCAGCACGGCAGAAAGGTCTTTCTTCCACGTCGCATGGGGATTTATAAAGCGGCGGTTCAGGGATGCCATGTACTGGCTTTCCTGCCAATCATTCAGCCGCTCATCGTGGTGGACAAAAATCAAATGCCTGTCCGAGTGCAACAATTCGGTAAGGCGGGCAATTCTCCGGCTGTACTTTTCCTTCACGTCGTCGATGGATTTCCGGTAATCCTCTGGCAGATCATGGGGGAACAACATGTTGTATTTTCTGCATACCACGGGCGTGATAATGTCGTTCTTCATTTCCAGTTCAACCCCCTTCTCGTCAAAAAGGAGGCGGAACACCGGCGGGAGAAAAATCAGATTCCCGATGTCGAAAAAGTCCGAAAATCCATTTTTGATCAGCTCGATGGACGTCCGCACCGGGGTCACGTTCCAATCGAAGGGCAGCGCCGTTGTCCGCAGCCCGATCGCGCGCAAAAAGTGCGACGGCGCACAGTTGGTTCCCAACGGAATGATCTCGTACCGGGAGCGATCGCCCATCAAAAGGTTTATTACGTCAGGATGACTCATGGTCCTCGCTCTTCAGGCTGGCAATCCAACGGCATGCTCGCCGGAAGCCGATGGCGTGCTCCTGGACGCCAACACGGGCATGCCCAACCGCAAGGCGCAAGGCACGCCCGAAGCGTCACCACACAGAACACCACCCCCTCTCTTTTTTGACTTAATTTTAGCCAAAAAAGTTCCATGGAGGCACTAATTTTTTCTTTCCCGGGAATTCCCACCCACCCGCGTTGTATCGGTGCGGTTCTCTTTTAAGCCTTCCCCATCGACATCATCTGGCGGATATCCTCGATACCTCCGCCCCATTTTCCCCTTTCCCGCTCAACGTCGGCACATCGCCCACGGGAACCGGGGCATGACCACCAGAACGCGCCCCTCCTCTTGTGGCGGGCACGATCACCCAGCCATCCCTTCAATCGTGTCTGACGAACCGGTTATTCCGGATTGGCCGGGAGGATCTCAAAGACTGTAATCCGCTCCGACAGCGCAATCTGGCGCGCCCTTCCGGCACGTACCCAGCGTGAACCCATCGCTTCCAGGCCCCGGTCCCGCTCTCCGGTGACCAGCAGCCAACGAATCCCCTCGGCCAGATGATCGTCCGGATTCATCGAAAGCCGTCTCATCAACGCTTCCCGCCTGTCGATAACCTGCCGTGGTATGCCGTGCAGTTCCCCAATATCATCCCACGGTGTTCCCACCCCCCCCCAAACGCTATACCGACGGGCGAGTTCGGGCTCCATCAGTATCAGCTGTCCGTCCGGCACGTTTTTGCGCAGCCACTCCATCGCCAGCAGATGTTCCCCACCCAGCGTTTTCATGCGGTAATACTTGAGCGGTTCCCCGCTGTAGTGACGGAGGACCAGGCTGGCCACCACGGTGGAAGCGGTGGAAAACACGCACGCCACCACAAGCACCCCGACCAGTGGCACGCGCCAGCGATATCCGGAACCCAGCAGGCGATACAGCAACGCCGCAACCCCCACCCCAAGGGCAATGGAAGCAACCACGGCAAACTTGACGATGTCCCACGTGTGCGGATAGCGCAGAAAAAGCAAAACCCCGCAGCACCCCACCAGCAAAAGCAACCAGAACACCCGCCAACTTCGGTTGATCAAAAGCCCGGCCACCCCGAGTGCGGGAAACACAAGCCCCATCCACATCCCCAGGTTCGTTGCCAACAACGCAAAGTCGCCAGCCGTCCGGTTCGGGACCAACGGGACTCCGGCCTCGGGATCGTAAGCGGGAACAAAAAATCCGTGCATCTGGGAAACCAGAAGCACGATGCCCAAAAAACTCCCCGCGATCCACGGCAACGATTCCCGCTGCCCGGATCGCCACGCCTCAATCGTCATCCAAGTGAACCAGCAGGCCAGTACCGTCAGAAATACGACGATATGCGAAATCCCGAGCGCCAAAAAAAGAACTGCGGCCACCGGGAAATACAGACGTTCCTCCCGGCGCCGGAACGCAGTGATAACCAGCACGCTGAACATCAGGACCATGCCCAGCATAAACGGTGGCTGGAAGAAGTGATGAAAGACCAGCCCGCCCCCCCCCTTGCCGACATTGACTGCCACCAGGAGTGCCTCGATAACGGATCCATGGAAGGCATTCTGCAGCAGGTAAAGAAAGGGCTGCGTCCCTCCCGCGCACGTCACCATAACCGGTAGCAACGCCGCGGCAACACCGCCGCCGAACATCGCAACCCCCATGGCGGCGAGCAGTAACCAGAGGTATGCCCACGCCAGCACCGCAACCATGTCCACGGTAAGATCCACCGGCATGTGCAGGATCGCGGAAAGAGCGGCGCAAAGCGTGTTCACACCATAGTGGTAGCGGTATTCGAACTGTGGAAACTGCAGGAAGTGAGGTGGATACACCCCGTTGTTCATCTGGGAGATCACCGACAGGTGGCCCGTGACGTATTGCTGGTCGTTTCCCCAGCCCAACCCCACCAGCACGGCGATGATTACCGTACTTGCCAAACACCCCCGCCATACCCACTTGCCAAACAAAGGGGTGGGTGCCTCCCCGCCATGGGAATTCCGGGGCACCCGCCGGAGGTCCCGATACCAGACCACGTAGCCCGCACAACCGAGTGCCAGCGTGGCGGACCACAGCCCCAGATAAAATGATCTCAGGGCCAGACTCACCACATGAATGCCAAGCAACCAGGCGGACAGCCCGAGCGACACGGAAATCAGGACGGCCACATCACGACGGGTTACCAGCCTGAGCGAAACGCCCAGGGCGCCCAGCCAGACGCCGGGAAGAAACAGGAGCAGGACGCTTGTCATGTGAAGACAGCGGAAGTGGGGCGGGGACGGGACATCCCGCCCAGTCCAGTTTTTCGAACAGCCACGTTCTGGCGACGGATGCAATACACAAAATGCCCGCTTGCTTCAAGTGGGCGCGCTGCCAACACACCCCGGAATGCATCTTCAGGTAACCGGAGGCTTCGGTCCCGAAGCGGAACCGTATCACCGGAAACGGCGCCCTGTAAAGGCAGCGTGCCTGCCCTCATCGCCCATGCTCGCCGGCCTGACCCGCGGAGCCACCCCGGCTCCGTGGCGGAGGTGACCCATCCCCCGCCACGGGAAAGAAAAAGACCGCGCTACCCTTGCACATCATTCCCAAGGTATAATGCGCGGTTCCCTTGTGATCCTTCCCTATTGACCCTATTTGGCTGATTCCCTTATGTCATCGCCCCGCGCCCTGCGCAACATTGCCATCATCGCCCACGTGGACCACGGCAAAACCACCCTGGTGGACCAACTCCTGCGCCAGTCAGGCACCTTCGCCAGCCACCAGCATGTAACCGAGCGGGTGATGGACTCCAACGACCTGGAGCGGGAGCGCGGCATTACCATTCTGGCCAAGAACACCGCCATCACCTGGAAGGGCAACGCGATCAACATCGTAGACACTCCCGGCCATGCCGACTTCGGTGGCGAGGTGGAGCGGGTGCTGAACATGGTGGATGGCGTGCTGCTGCTGGTGGATGCCTTCGACGGGCCCATGCCGCAGACGAAATTCGTCACCGCCAAGGCGCTGGCCATGGGCTTCAAGCCCATCGTCGTGGTAAACAAGGTCGACCGCCCCGGCGCCGAACCGGACCGGGTGGTCAACGACACGTTCGACCTGTTCTGCGCCCTGGGCGCCACCGACGAGCAGCTCGACTTCCCGGTCATCTTCGCCTCCGCAAAGGAGGGGTATGCCATGCGCTCCATGGACGACCCGGCCATCGACATGACCTGCGTGTTCGAGACCGTTCTGTCCCACGTGCAGGCCCCCTCCGGCGACCCGGACGCGCCGCTCAAGATGCTGGCCACGACCCTGGCGTGGGACGAGTACATCGGCCGCGTGGTGATCGGGCGAATCGCCGACGGGCGAATCACCAACGGTCAGCAGGTGGCGGTGGTGGGTGAAGGCCACGTGGGCCGGGCCCGGATCACCAAACTGATGGGGTTCAAGGGGCTGGAGCAGGTGCCGGTGGACTCCGCCCAGGCGGGTGACATCGTGGCCGTGGCCGGCATCGACGAGATCGACATCGGCGACACCATCGCCCATCCGGACCACCCCGAGCCGCTGCCGCCAATCCGTGTGGACGAGCCGACCCTGAGCATGGAAGTGCGGGTCAACGATTCCCCCTTCGCGGGCAAGGAGGGCAAATTCGTCACCAGCCGCCAGGTGCGGGATCGCCTGTACAAGGAAATCCGCACCAACGTGGCCATGCGCGTGGAGGACACCGACAAGCCCGAGGTATTCAAGGTATCGGGCCGCGGCGAACTGCACATCGCCATCCTGCTGGAGAACATGCGCCGCGAGGGATTCGAGATCGCCGTGGGCCGCCCCAACGTCATCACCCGCCAGGTGGACGGAAAAACCGAGGAGCCCTACGAGCACGTCACCGTGGACGTGGACGGTGAATACCAGGGTGTGGTGATCGAAAAGCTCGGCAAGCGCGGCGCGCGCATGGAAAACCTGACGCCGATGCCGGACGGCCGGGTGCGCATCGAATTCATCTGCCCCACCCGCGGTCTGATCGGCTACACCTCCGAGTTCCTGACCGACACCCGCGGCACCGGTGTGCTGAACCACCTGTTCCACAACTACGGCCCGTTTCTGAAGGAACTGCCGGGGCGCGTGAATGGCGTGCTGGTGTCCATGGCCGAGGGCAAGTCCGTGGCCTACGGCCTGTGGAACCTGGAGGAGCGCGGGCGCCTGTTCATCGGCGCGGGCGTGCCGGTATACGAAGGCATGATCATCGGCATTCACAGCCGTGAGAACGACCTGGCGGTGAACCCCCTCAAAGCCAAGAAGCTGACCAACATCCGCGCTTCGGGCAGCGACGAGGCCACCAACCTGTCCCCCGCGCTGGAACTCACCCTGGAGCGAGCCATCGAGTTCATCGACGATGACGAACTGGTGGAGATCACCCCGGAAAGCCTGCGCCTGCGCAAGCGCTTGCTGACCGAAAACGAGCGCAAGCGGGCATCCCGCTAAGGGCCTCCATGCACCTGCTGTTTGTGTGCGGCAAGAATCGGCGGCGCAGCCCGACCGCGGCGGACCTGTTTGCAGACCTGGATGGAGTGGAAACCGCCTCCGCCGGGTTGCAGCCGGATGCGGACTGCGTCCTGTCGGCCGACCTGATTCAGTGGGCCGACCTGATTTTCGTGATGGAGCCGGGCCACCGCAGTGAGGTGCAACGGCGCTTCAAGGATTCGCTGGGCGGTCGGCGGGTGGTGGTGCTGGGCATCCCCGACCGTTTCCAGAAGAACGACCCGACCCTGATCCACCACCTGCACGCCCGCGTGCCCCGTTGGCTCCCGCGCGGCACTCACGCCCTCCCCAAGCGGCGGGGATAGCCCCGGAAGTTCGTCCCGCCGCTGGTCGTGGTATAATGTCCCGCAATTCCCGCCTTTCGTCTGCACCCAACCCATCCCAAGGAGATACTCATGAGCGAGCTTCGCGTCACCCTCGAAACCACCAAGGGCGCCATCCATATTGATCTGTATGCCGACAAATGCCCCATCACGGTCGGTAACTTCGTCAACCTGATCCAGCGCGGCTTCTACGACGGGCTGACCTTTCACCGGGTGATTGACGACTTCATGATCCAGGGTGGCTGCCCCGAAGGCAGCGGCCGTGGCGGCCCCGGCTACAAGTTCGAGGACGAGTTCAGCGCCGAACTGCGCCACAGTTCTCCCGGCATCCTGTCCATGGCCAATGCGGGCAAAGGCACCAACGGCAGCCAGTTCTTCATTACCCACGTGCCGTGCCCGTGGCTGGATGGCAACCATACCGTGTTCGGCAAGGTGGTCTCTGATGGCGACCAGACCATCGTCAACGCCATCGCCACCGGCGACAAGATTACCAAGGCCACTGTGGAGGGCGATACCTCCACGCTGATGGGCAACGCCGCCGTGGCCGAGCGCCTCCCCCAGTGGAACAAGGCGCTGGACAGCGGTTTCCCGAATCTCAAGCCGGCCAGCTAAGCGCCTCGCAACACATGGCGTCGGCACCGGGCTTCACCACCGGTGCCGACGCTTTTTTTTGGCCGGTTATTGCGCGTATACTGACCAGTGCTTCGACCGATTTTGAATGGGTGTGACGTGTCATCCCGAGGCTGTCCCCCGGTGCCAACAAGGAATCCGGCCCATGGTGAGCCATCCCCAACCCCGTGCTTCCGGACGCCTGGCCCTGGTGCTGGCCGGACTTCTGCTTCAGGTTGGCGGCGGGATCGGTATGGCGGCGGAGGCCCGGTTCTCGGCCAACATGCAGATTTCGGCTCCGTTTCTGGTGGCCGCCACCGGTAAGGTGGCGGCCACCGGTGCGGCCGACCTGCGCATGAACGATCGCACCCTGGCGGTGTTCTCCGTTTCCGGGGAACCGGGCATGCCGGTCACCGGAAGCCTGCCGGACGCGGACCTGTATGCGCATCCCTTTCAACGCGGCCCGCTCCCCCGGCTTTCCGCATTTCCCCAAGGCGTGGACGGCCGGGAGCCGATTTCCCTGGAACAGTGGCAACTGTCCGGAAACCGGGCCGATTCCGGCACCGCCCGCTTCGATACCAAAGGCCGGCTGCCCGACCTGCGCGTGACCACGGAAACGCCGGTGACCGTGTCCAAAGAGCGAAGCACCCTGTACGGATCCATCACCTTCCGCATCGCCTATCAGTAATGGCCTGGGGGGCACCCGCCAGCGCCTGAATCCGGCCACAAACGGAGGTGTTTTTTGTATGCTGGTCACGTCCGCATACGATTCCTTTAATTTTCGACTGTTGCAACCGATACGGTAAGAGAGGACATGGGCCGCAATACCCGGGGGGGAAGGTTGCAGCCGGAGAGCCGACTGAAATTTCCACCCTCGTTACAGTGTGTTGCGCCCGTTATCAGGGCATCGAACGCATGACAAACTGCCGGATTTCCGGTATTGTCGTGCAGAAACCGGACGGAAGGCGCGCCGTCCGCAACGAGACGCTATGGGAACCCGCCAGGCACAATCCACTTGGGGAAACACGCGGTTTGGCGTGGTGCGCCCGGGTGCGGCGCTCGTCGGCGCGCTGCTGATGCTGCTGGGCTCCGTCCTTCCCGTTCATGCCAAAAACCACTGGGCGCTGGCCGTCACCCTGATCCAGGGGATGTCGTTTCCCCCCTCGGAGCAGGGACTCACCACCACCTTTATCGTGGCCCCGCTGGACCCCACCGCGGCGGTGTTCGACGCCGCCGGGCAGAAGGGGCAAACGATCAACGTCAGCGTGGTCGAAGTGTCCATTAACATGACCACCGGCGGCGGCACCCTGCCTAGCGAGCAGATCCCGGTGGATACCTGGACCTTTGGCGGCTCCCTGGTGGATGTGGGCGGCGCCGGGCAGGCCAACTTCACCAACGTGGGAACGCTGACCAACATGCGCGTGGGCGCCAGCGCCCATGTCACCTTTGATGACGTGCCGGGGGCCTACCTGGGCTCCGCCACCATGCGGGCGGTGTACCTGTGAACCGCCCCTTGCCGCCCTCCACCCGCGTGACAGCGCTGGCCGCCTTTTTGATGGCCGGAGCCCTGTCCGTGGGCTGGACCCCGCTGGGGGATGCCCTTCCCGGCATGAATCTGGTGGAGCCAAGCCGCCTGGCAGGCCCGTCCGCCCTCACCCTGAAGACCTCCGCCCCGCCCCTGCGGGACCCGTCACGGGCCAGCGGCCTGGCCACGTTCGCGGCGCGGGGCGAACCGGGAAGCTTTGTAATCGCCAGCATTCCATCGGTGGACGTTCAGATGGAGTGGGTGGACGCAAACGGCATGGTACGCGGCATTCCGGTGCTGGAATGGCAGCAGGGGGCGATCGTCGGGGCGCCGGTGATCGCCTGGCGCATGGGTGGCGACATGGGCGATTCCGGCCTCGCCCGCTTCAACGACAGCGGACTGCTGCCCAACCTGCAGGTGGTGGCCGTGGCGCCGGTGGACAATTCAATCGCGGTCGCCCGCTACATCGGCATGGCGACCTTCCGGCTGGTTTACCAGTAATACGAAATCGAGTCGGCGGCAGCCGGTCCCCGGTGGGGGCTGAACAATCAGGTACCCAGGGAGAGGGATAATGCACGCACAACGGAGATTCCCGCGCCCACTGACGACGGCCGCCGTGCTGTTGGCATCGCTGCTTGGCACCGCCATGCCGGCACTGGCCGCGAATTCGTTTCTGGTCGCCCCGGGCCGGGTGGACATGGACCTGACCCGTCCCCGCACCCAGGTATTCATCCTCACCAATAACGGGGATGGAGCCATCCGCCTCACCATCGAACCAATCTATTTCGAGGTCGATTCCGCCTCCCTGCGGGCCGGGGAACCGCTGGATGCGGCCGCTTCCGTGCAGGATGACATGACCCCCTGGCTGCGGGTGAGCCCGCGCACGGTCAGCCTGCAACCGGGGGAGCGGCGCAACATCCGCGCCTCGGTGCGCCCCCCCGCCGACCTGCCGGATGGCGAATACCGCGCCCACCTGCTGGTGCGCATGCTGGAACCGGCCCGTAACATGGGCCCCACCGGCGGGGACGAAGCCCTTACCATGCGCCTGACCCTGAAAATGGAAACCGCCGTGGCCATTTATGGCCACCGGGGCCGCCGCGACGGCCAGATTACCTTCGGCTGCCATATCGGCGCCGGGGGAGAGCTGGAACTGGTGGGGGTCAACCGCTCCATCTGGCGCTACGAGGGCACCGTGCGCGCCTATCCCCCCGGCACCGATCTGACCGCCGCCCCCGATTCCCGCCCCCTGTTCGAACAGCCGGTGCTGCTCTACCGGGAATCGCGCAAGGCGACGCCGGTAATTGGCCTCAAGCCTCCGCCCGGCCCCCTCCTGTTGCAGTGGCAGGCGGGCCCCATGGGCGGCCAGTCCGGAAACACCATCTGCACGCCGGAAGGCTGACCGCTCTCCATGCCGATCCGGTGGCCCATTGTTCGGCCCCTGCTGGCCGGACTGCTGCTCGCGCTTGCCTGGGCACCCGCGTTCGCACAGGACACCCCCGCCCCCCAGGCGGCCCGTTCCGCCACCCCTCCGCCACCGGTTGCGCTGGAGGAGGAGTTTCTGGAACTGCGGGTCACCCACAACCGGGGCAGCGCCTTTCACCGGGTCATGATGGATCGGGACGAGCGTCCCTATCTGGAGCTGGTGGCGTCGCTGGAAGAGTGGCTGGAGATGGCCGCCGACTGCAACCCGGAAACCCGGCACTGTCAGGTTCTGATGCCCACCACGGGCAAGATCTTCTGGATCGACGGCCGTTCGGGCCAGATGGGCGAAAATGGCTCCCCCCCGCGGGAACTGGACCCGGCGGCACTGGTGCTGCACGAGGGCGCCCTGTGGCTGCGCTACGACGCCTGGAGTGCCTGGATGCCGATGACCACCGCCTGGCACAAGGTTACCTACACCCTGGAGTTCCGCCCCCGCTTCCCGCTGCTGTCGGAGGTCAAACACCAGCGCGAACTGGCCCGCAGCCGCATGCAGGCGGAAAACCAGCGCCGCGCGCGGCTGGCGGCGCTTCCCCTCACCCAGCCGGAATGGAACGGCCGCACCGAGCTGCGCTATCAGGCTCGCTGGGACCGGAGCCCGGACGGCAAGCATACCCGCTATCTGGCCGCCGACCTGGGGAGCGACCTGTGGGGCGGAACCGCGCTGGTGGGTGCCCATTACCTGGACGCCCCCGCAGGCGTGGAGCAGGCGAAGGTCAATTTCTGGCGTTACCGCCGCCTGCACAACCAGATTCCCAACCTGCCGGAGTTTTATCTGATGGAAGTGGGCGATACCCGCTTCAACTCCATGACCCTCATGTCGGCCCTGTCGCTGGACAACGGCCTGCGCGTGGATCACAAGCGCCAGTCCCGTGGCGCCGGGCGCTTTGAACTGCGCGACCGCACCCAGCCGGGCACCGAAATCGACGTATATCGCAACGGCTTTCTGGAGGAGTCGCTGGTGGCCGGGGCCGACGGCACCTATGAACTGGCCGAGCGTCTGGTCGCCGGGGGGGATAGCTTTACCCTGCGCTTCTACTTCCCGGACGGCTCCACCGATCTGGAAACCATCCGCATCGCCTGGGACAACGCCGCCATCCTTGACGCGGGCGAGACCGACTGGCGCACCGCCTCCGGTGAAACCCCGCTGGGGGGATTTGCCCACGCCGGGCTGCGCTATGGGTTTCACCGCACCTTTTCCGCCGGGTTGCACGTCCTGCACCTGCCCACCCATCCGGGCTCCCAAAACGCGCCGGGCCTCATGGCCGATCTGGCCTGGCGGCCGTTTTACGGGCTCACCATCCTGTCCGACACCCTGGCCTCGGCACGGGGGATGGATCACGGCATGAGCGCCGATCTGAGCGCGATCAAGGCCAACACCCTGCGCCTCACCGGCCGCTGGCTGGACGACAGCAGCCCGCTGATCGGCCTGACCGGGCAGGAGGCCATCGGCACCCGATTGTGGCGGGCGGAGCACTCCCTGCGCATCAGCCGCATTTCCTGGCGCTCCCGCTACAGCGACACCTCCCTCGATCGCTCGGTGGACAGCCGCCTGGACCTGAACGCGCACCGCCGCTTCACCCTGTTCGGCGAAACCGCGGTCACCGGGCTGGGGACCGCCCGCACCCACAGCAGCGGCACGGGGATCATCTTTTCCCCCGGCCCGGAAATGCGCGCCGACGTGCAGCGCCGCTGGCAACCCACCGGGGGGCTGTGGCGCGCCACCTTCCGCCTGCAGGGGCGCTGGGAAGACCCGATGGACGCCACCGCCACCCTGGACCTGCCGGACGGCGGCAGCGTGCAGTGGAACGGCGTGCTCAACTGGCGCTGGAAGCGGCGCTTCCACATCGGTGTCACCGGCAGCAACGACGGCGTCGGCATCCGCCTCACCTGGCTCGACGTGCTCTCGCCCCAGCCGGGGCCGGAGCGGTGGGACGAGTTCGGTACCGGCACCATGTCCGGCGCGGTATACATCCCCCCCACTCCGGGGGCCGACCCGCAACCGATGCCCGGCGCGGTGGTGCGCGTGGGCCGCCACCGGGTGGTGACGGGCGAGGACGGCCGCTACGTGGTGCACGGCATCGTTCCCGACGAACGCATGTACATCACGGTGGAAAACAGCTCGCTGGATGCCACCATGGTGGCCGCCACCGACGCCCTGGCGGTGCGCTTCCGCCCGGGAACGCACCTGGATTACAGCCCCCTGCTCAGCTGGACCGCCGGGGTGGACGGCTTCCTGCAACGGCCCGGCGGGGTGCCGCAGGGGCTGGCGGTGGTGGCCCTGCGCGCAAGCGACCGCAGCGTGGTCAGCGAGGGACGGGTGGAGTCCGACGGCTTCTTCCTGCTGGAGGGGCTCACCAGCGGGCGCTTCATTCTGGAGATCACCGGCACCGACGCCCCCCCGCCGCCCCTGGAACTGAATCTGGAGCCGGGCACCGACTGGGTGAGCAACCTGGTCTGGCCGTGGCCCGCGTCCGGGAACTGACCACCCCCATCCCTCCCCGTCCGGCTTGTGTTTAGTGGGGATTCGCCCGTTTCGGGTGCAAATTGTCACTAAACCATCACCCACAACCTGCCGAAAAGAGACCAGAAGACCTTGCAGGGTCACGGCGGTTACCTGGGGATCTGGCCGCCACCATCACCAAACATGTGGACCGAGGTAGAGGAACCACCATGAATTTTAATGGCAAAAAAACCGCCCTGGCCGTGTCCCTGGCCACCGCCGTTGTATTCGCCGCCAGCCCCGCCAAGGCGCTGGACACGGCGTTCAACGCCACCATGAACATCCTGACCGCGCTGGCGGTGACCAAGACCGCCGACCTGGGCTTCGGCAACTACGAAGCCGGTGTGGTCACCACCGTTGTGGTGGCTCCGGCGGACGCCACCGCGGCCACCTTCGACATTACCGCCGGCTCCGCCGCCGCCCCGGTCAACCTGTCGATCGTGGAGACCGCGGGCATCAACATGACCACCGGCGCGGGCCTGCTGCCCAGCGAGCAGATTCCGGTCGCCACCTGGGTGTTCGGCGGTTCCGCCACCGACGCCGGCGGCGGCACCGGCACCGCCACCCTGGATGGCCTGGGCCAGTTGACCAACATCCGCGTGGGCGGCACCGCCACCCTGGACGGCACCGACATCGTCGGCGCCTACTCCGGCGCGGCCACCTTCCGCGTGGTGTACCAGTAGCGAGCCGCGCGCCCCGGCGGATTCGGGGCGTAAGGAATCAGGCCGCCCGTTTTCCGGATTTTTCCGGGGGACGGGCGGCTTTTTTTCACCCCGTCGCCGAACCCTCCCCCTTGCCGGAAGTCCGCGTCTGGGCTATGGTTTTCCCGGCCATTCACCGGAAACCAACCCGCAAAGGCTGACCATGACCCAACTTCACGAACGGCTCGCTTCCGATTGCTTCCGGCTGGGAAACTTCCCCCTGTCGATCCTGCTGCTGATGAACGATGCCCGCTTCCCCTGGTGCATTCTGGTACCGTCGCGGGAGGGGATCACGGAGATTCACCAGTTGAACGAGGCCGACCGCCAGCAGCTGATGCGCGAATCGTGTCACCTGGCGGAGGTGATGGCGGAGATGTTCTCGGCGCACAAGATGAACGTGGCCTCGCTGGGCAACATCATCCCGCAACTGCACGTTCACCATGTGGCCCGCAATCCGGGCGATGCGGCCTGGCCCGGCCCGGTGTGGGGCAGCTTTCCGCCGGTGGCCTACAGCCCGGAAAAGGTCGCCGACATCCGCGCCCTGCTGTATGCCGCCCTGGGCGAAGGATTTACCCCCGGCGACTGAGGTCCCCGTTTACAGGGGGGTTCCCCACTCCCCGCCAAAGGTGAACGACTCCAGCGGCATGCGGGTGCGGCCCGCGAGTTCCTTTTCACGCAGATCCTCCGGCAGGGTGTCCGGATCGCCGGGATAGCCGATGGCCACCACGGTCACCGGCTCGAAGCCGTCCGGCACGGCAAACGCGGCCCGCGCCCGATCGGGGTCGAAGCCGCCCATCTGATGCACGCACAACCCCACGGCGGTGGCCTGCAAGGTCAGTTGCCCCACCGCCAGCCCCACGTCGTGCGCCGCATGGCGATTGGGGCGGCCGCCGTCGAACGCGCTCCGGGCCACGGTCAGGATCAGGACCGGGGCAGCGGGCGCCCAGCGGCGGTTGCCCTCGCTCAGGCATTCGGTCAGCCGCCCGTGGGCCGGGCTGCCCTTGCGGGTGACCAGCAACCGCCACGGCTGGGCGTTGAAGCACGACGGGGCCCAGCGGGCGGCCTCGATCAGCGCGCGCAGCATGTCGTCCGCCAGGTCCCGGTCGGCAAACGCTCGCGGGCTGCGCCGCTGCCGCAACAGCGGATGAATGTCGTGATTGACCGTGATGTCGCTGCCCATGTGGCTCCTTTTTCACCAAGTCCGGTTCCCCGGTTCATCCTACCCCACCGGTGCGGGTTTCCACACCCTCCGTGGCGGCCGATGCCCCGCCGTCATTTCCCGGCGGACCGAACATCGGGAGCCAGCGTAGCGCATGGGCGAACCTGCCCGCCGGTGGATCTGGCCGATCTGGCGCCTGTGGCCCGGGCGGCGCGGGGCCGCTTCGTAAAAACAACCGGTTATAAAGCGGTACCGGGCGGGCACGCGGGGCCTTTGGGCGGCGCGGCGGGGGCAAAATCGTGCTATTTCGCTTCGCAAACCGCAAAGCTAAACCGTGGGCCACGGCAAACCACCGGGCATAACCAACTAATATCGTGTTGTTTTTGGCCGTTTGTGGGCACGGCGGATTTATTTCGCAAAAAATCGGCTGAAAATCCAGAACCAGTTGTTTTCATTTGAAAATTCGCGTTTGTGGTTGCGAAATAAAACACGGTGAAAATTAACGGTGTTCGCGCGCAGAACTGCCTGTTTTTGTGGAATAAAAACCCCTTTGTGGGGGCGTTTCGCACCGTGGGTTTCGCATGTTCACGGTGCCCTCGGAACGGAATATCAATGGGTTCTGAAGGCCGGTAGCACGATTTGATTTATTTCCCACCCGATTTTGCCGGAGGATTTTCAGAACCCATTGTAAATGTGGGAATAAAAGGGCTTTGTGGTGGAGGGGGGGTGCCCGGCGCATGGTGCAGAAGAGATTGAAAACGTGGAGATTTTTAAACTTGTGGGTGCGGGGCGCACGGGGGGGAGGGTTCCGGGTGCGGCCCTTGGGCCGTCCAGCGTTCCCCATTGGAGGGCCGTTCCGCCCAGGCGGAAATCCGGACTGGGGGGCCAACGGAACGGCCTTTTTGGCCCCGCCGGTCCGCCGCAAAAAGCCCGCGTCGCCTTTGTTTATACGGCGTAACGAAATTTTCAGTCCCCTGGATTCCCGCTGCCCGGCACACGGCCAACCGGCTGCGCGGGAAGGCCAAGGCGCGAAAAACCCCGCGCCAGCCACTCCCGCCGAGCGCGTAGCAGCAGGCTAAGTTACCGGTGCGTTAACGGTTCGTAAGAGGAAATATCACGGATTGATTACCGATTGGCTCATTCCGACCCAAACGGACAACAGAAGCCACCCGATGCCCCCACGGCGTGGCCCATCGACGATCGCCAATACGGAACGCAAGGCGGCCTGTCATTTCCACCGAAAGAGTTCCAAAAAGTCCTCTACAGTCACATACCGCCGTGCGCGCAGCACACCCCCTTGTCCCCCTGTGGGGGGATAAGGGATGGGGATTGGGGGGGCTGGAAGGACGTGGAAGAAATGAAGCAAGCGGGATGGGACCCGTGCGACCGGCCCTACGCGATCATTCACACACAAGGCCGGGGAAAGGTCCATGCCGCCTTCCACCGGCTGGGTGCCGTCGGTCGGAATGGCCGATCGGCAATGCCTTGGCTCTGGATTCCCGCCTGCGCGGGAATGACGGGTTGGGGGCGGGAAGCCCGGCGCATAAAAATCGCCGGAACGGATTTCCGTTTAGCCGCCCGTCCCCACCGGTTCCGGGGTCGGCGCCGGGCTCACCTTCGACTGCACCGCGGTCTGCGGGGCATCGGGGTTCAACAGGCCCTCCAGGGCCAGTACCGCCTCCTTCAGCCCGTCTTCGGCGCGGATGGCCTCGGCGGTTTGGCGGGCGGCGGTGGCGTAGCGGGTCTCGTTTAGCATCTGCCCCAGCAGCTTGGGCGCGTTCCGGTGATCAAACCCGTCCCGCGCCACCCACAGGCCGCACCCCAGGCGTTTGATGCGTTCGCCGTTGTCGTACTGATCGGAGCCGAACGGCACCACCAGTTGCGGCACGCCCGCGCGCAGGGCCTCGGCGGTGGTGCCGATGCCGCCCTGATGGACGATCACCGAGGCGCGGCCGAACACGTCTTCATAGGGCAGGTAGTCGAACGCCGCCACGTGGGTGGGCTCCCCCGCCAGCCGCCAGCTGGCCACCGCATCGTCGCCGATCAGAATGGCGTTGCGCCCCACCGCTTCGGCGGCTTCCATGGCGGTGATGAAATAGTCACCCGCAATGTAGGTGGCCGACGAGCCCAGGGTGAACAGCAACGGCCGCTGCTCCTGATACATGAAATGCTCCACCCGTTGCCCATGGTCGGCCGGAACCGGCTCCAGTACCTCCCGCATCGCTTCGGCATGCGGCTCGACATGGGCATCGGCATGTGGCTCGGCAGAACCGGCGTGCGCCGGCTCCTCCCCTTCCGTCTGGCCGCGATACTCCCCGGCGCGGGGCTCGGGCGGGGCGGGGGGAATCTCGAAGCGGCCCAGGTCGCCGGGCAGGGGGGTGTCGGCAAACACCTTGGGCGCGCCGGGCTCGAATACAAATCCGCACTGGCGGGTGGTTCTGGGCCAGTCCTTCTGGCGCTTGCCGATCTGCGGTGAAAACAGGGCCAGATGCAGCAGCGGGGAATAGGCCGCCTCGGTGATCGGCTCCCCGCCACGGGGCAGGCCCAGGGTGCCGCGCAGGCGGTAGATGGGTCCGGCCCAGCCGCTGGCCTCCTTGCGGAAGCGCTTTTTCAGCGAGCGGCCATAGATGGAGCCGAGCATTTTCTTCAGATGCCGCAGCCCCGGCGCGGGCGGCGGCACCGGCGGATCGTAGGCCGAAAACATGAACATCGGTTGCAGGTTGGTGGAGACCCAGCGGATGCCGGTCATGGCCGCCACGATGGGCGCGGCATAGGCGATGGAGCCGGACACCAGCAGGTCGGCCCCGTGGCACGCGTCCATCAGGTCGGCATAGCATTCCTCGATGGCGGGGTAGAGCAGTTTGCGGTGCAGGTATTCGCCGCCGGACACCGGATCGGCGATGGCCTCCACCAGTTCCGGGGTGAGTTCCGGCAGTTCCGGCCCGGTTTTGTGGAAGCCGAGCCCGGCCTTTTCCACCCGCTCCTGATACAGGGACAGGGTGGCGATGGTGACCCGGTGCCCGCGCACGGCAAGCGCCTTGCCGATGCGCAGAAACGGAAACAGGTCGCCCAGCGAGCCAATGCTGTGGATGACGATGTGCTTGCCCATCACGCTCTCCCGGTCCGCCTGTCAGCATCGCCCCAAACGGACGCCAATTGCCGTATTTTGGCATAAAAGCGCGATTTCGGCCACGTGCGCGGAACCGTTCTGGTGGTTTTGGTACCCATACCCTTCCCCGCTCTCCCCCCGGGATGCTCCCGAACCGCCCCCGCGTTGGGAACCGGGTGGACAGACAGGTCTCATGTCGTCCATTCTTTTCGGCGGAAAACGCCGCCATCATGACCCGTTACCGCACCGCACCCGTCCCTTCCCCGAACATGCCGGGGGGCATTCCGTTCATCGTCGCCAACGAGGCGGCGGAGCGGTTTTCGTTCTATGGCATGCGCGCCATTCTGGTGGTGTTCATGACCGGCTACCTGATGAACGGCGCGGGCCAGCCCGCCTTCATGGGCGAGGAGGAGGCCAAGGGGTGGTACCACCTGTTCGTCTCCGCGGTCTATTTCCTGCCGCTGTTCGGCGCGCTGCTGGCGGACGGCCTGCTGGGGAAATACCGCACCATCATCGGCCTGTCGCTCATCTATTGCCTGGGGCATTTCGCGCTGGCCCTGGACGACACCCGCATGGGGCTGGCGCTGGGGCTGGCGCTGATCGCGGTGGGCTCCGGCGGCATCAAGCCGTGCGTGTCGGCGCATCTGGGGGACCAGTTCGGGCACAGCAACCGGCATCTGATCCCGCGCGTGTTCGGCTGGTTCTACTTCGCCATCAACCTGGGGGCGTTCGCCTCCACCCTGGCCACCCCGTGGCTGCTGGAACGGCATGGGCCCGCCGTGGCCTTTGCCGTGCCCGGCGTGCTGATGGTGCTCGCCACCGTCGCGTTCCGGGCCGGGCGGCACCGCTTCGTGCACATCCCCCCCGGCGGCCGGGCGTTTCTTGCCGAGTGCTTTTCAAAAGAAGGCGTTGCGGCGCTGCTGAAGCTGAGCGTCATCTACGCCTTCGTGGCCATGTTCTGGGCCCTGTTCGACCAGACCGGCTCCGCCTGGGTGTTGCAGGCCCGCCACATGGACCGGGTGGTGTTCGGCTTCGAGCTGCTGCCGGCGCAGATTCAGGCGGTCAACCCGCTGCTGGTGATGGTGCTGATCCCGCTGTTTTCCTATGGGGTGTATCCGGCCATCGAGCGGGTGTTTCCGCTCACCCCGCTGCGCAAGATCGGCATCGGCCTGTTCGTGGCGGCGGCGGCGTTTCTGGTGCCGACCCTGGTGCAACGGGCCATCGACGGCGGCGCGATGCCGCACATCGGCTGGCAGGTGGCCGCCTATGTGCTGCTCACCTGCGCCGAGGTGATGGTGTCGATCACCTGTCTGGAGTTTTCCTACACCCAGGCTCCGGCGCGCATGAAATCGTTCGTGATGGCGTTTTTCATGCTGTCCATCGCGGCGGGCAACCTGTTCACCGGCGCGGTCAATTTCCTCATCCGCCGGGACGACGGCACGGTGCTGCTGGCGGGGGCGGATTACTACTGGTTCTTCACCGGCCTGATGCTGGCCACGGCGCTGGCGTTCATCGGCGTGGCCCGGCTGTACACGGGGAAAACCTACCTGCACGCGGAGGAGCCGCTGCCGGGGGACGCGCATGACGGATAAACAAAGCATCGTTTAGCCATTGCTCCACCCGTTGACGCGGGTTTCCGACCGGCGTAAGGTCGATGAGAGTTTCCAATCTGCGAGGTGGGTCTCGGGAAATTTGCGGCACCCGTGCCGCAAGGGGGAAGCCGCAGCCGTGCCTCGTTCGCCGCACACCGGGCCGTCGGCCTATCCCGTCGGCCCACCACAGGGGGACCGACGCCATGACCACCACCCACAAATCCATCGCCGAAATCGACCTGGCCAAACTCACCGCCGGGCGCGACTACACGCCCTCCCCCACCGCATGGGAGGACGAGGTGCTGTATTTTCTGATGCTCGACCGCTTCTCGGACGGCAAGGAGGCCGATTACCGGAACAACGCCGGAACGGTCATTTCGGGGAGCGGCACCCCGCGCTACGATGCGGCCACGGATTATGAAAACGCCATTGAGCCAAAGGCCGATTCCACCCTCTGGCGCGCCGCCGGAAAGGACTTTACCGGCGGCACCCTCAAGGGATTGCAGAGCAAACTGGGATACCTGCAACGGATGGGCATCACCGCCATCTGGATCAGCCCGCTGTTCAAACAGGTGACCAAGGCGGACACCTATCACGGCTATGGCGTGCAGAATTTTCTCGAGGTGGAGCCGCGCTTCGGCACCCGCGAGGACCTCAAGCAGCTGGTGAAAGCCGCCCACGACATGGACATGCGGGTGATTCTGGACGTGATCGTCAACCACAGCGGGGATGTGTTCGCCTACACGGCGGGGTCCCCGGAGTGGTCCGGAGGCAAGTTCGAGGCCGCCGGGTTCCGCAAGGACATCAAGAGCCAAACCCTGCTGCCGTTCGAGCCGGGCGCCGCCGCGCCCACCGGCTGGCCCAATGGCGCCGTGTGGCCCGCCGAGTTGCAGGAGCCGGGCACGTTCACCCGCATGGGACAAATCCGGGAAAGCGGGTGGAACAATCTGGCGGAGTACCTGAGCGGCGATTTTTACGCCCTGAAGGATATCGATCTGGGGAATGGGCCGGAGGCGGACTACCACCCTTCCCACGCCCTGCGCGCCATCTGCGAGGCCTGCAAATACTGGATCGCCTACGCCGACCTGGACGGGTTCCGGGTGGATACGGTCAAGCACATGGACCCGGGGGCAACGCGGTACATGACCGCGGTGCTGCACGAGTTCGCCCAGTCCATCGGCAAGGACAATTTCTACCTGATCGGCGAGATCGTCGGCGAACGCCCCGAGGTGGTGAGCGCCATGCAGCGGCGGGGCCTCGATGCCGCCCTCGGCATCAACGAGGTGATGCCGAACATGGAAAAACTGGTCAAGGGAGACCTGGACCCGATTCACTATTTTGACCTGTTCCGCAACGGCGAGCAGGTGGGGCAGGACAGCCAGACCTGGTTCCGCGACCGGGTGGTGACCATGTTCGACGACCACGATCAGGTGGATCAGGGGCAACACAAGCAGCGTTTCTGCGCCCACAGTTCCAGCTTCGCCAAACTGGCTCCGGCGGCCATTGCCCTCAACGCCACCACGCTGGGAATTCCGTGCATCTACTACGGGTCCGAACAGGGCTTTGACGGGGAAGGAGGCCACCGCGGAGACGAAGGGTATGCCGACCGCTACATCCGCGAATCCATGTTCGGCGGCGCGTTCGGGGCGTTCCGCTCAAAGGGAAAGCACTTCTTTGACGAGAACCACGCCATCTACCAGGCCACCACCCAGGTGCTCCAGTTGCGCGCCCAGCACAAGGCCCTGCGCCGCGGGCGGCAATACCTGCGCGAAATCTCCGGGGATGGCATCACCTTCGGCTATCCGCGCCGGATCGGCCAGGGCCTGATGCGCTCGGTGGTGCCGTGGTCCCGCCTCTTTAATAATCAGGAGTACCTGCTGGCCATCAACACCGATCCGGACCAGCCGAGAACCGCCTGGGTGACGGTGGATGCCAACATCACCCCCCCCGGTTCGGCCCTTACCTGCATCCATTCCAGCACCTCGGGGATTCTGCATACCAAGGAGATGGTGACCGCCGCCCACGATGGCCGCAGCATGGTGCACCTGACCGTGCCCGCCGCCGGGTTTGTGGTTTACTGCTAGGCGCGGGGCCCTATTGGCTGGCGGCGGGGTGGGGGCCCCAAAGAGGCCGCAGGGGGGAGCGGTCTCGGGGGGGGCTTTCTCTGGTGCCATGCCGCCCGGCGCGGGACGCCCCGATTCCTGTTACCCTTCTCCGAAGCCCGTGAATCGGGGCTGCGGAGAAAGGGAACCGGGGCC
>JAOUMB010000064.1 GCA_029881725.1 Nitrospirota bacterium | reverse complement strand
CCGCCGAATGGTTTCGACGTGGTCTCCTGCTCATGTCTCGCTCCTTCTTGAGGGGGCATCATCATGCCCCAACTGAGCAGGAAATCCACTTATCCCAGTTGTTCAGATTTCCGGGGCCACCTCTCCCATCCCGATCGAGTTGCTCCGGGTTGAAGACGTATATGCAATTGTCCGCCTCGTCGGCGACGGCATCTCCATCCAGGTCCACGCTTGCGACAAATACATAGCCCGGTGTCGCGCGCTCCTCATGTGGCCCGAAGGCGGCCCGTGGATCGGGGCCACTTCCTTCGGGGACCGGGTTCAGGACTTCCTTTCCCGCTCGTTTAAGCAGGTCGCCCAGATCGTTGATGATCGACAGGGGCAAAAAACCATCCGCGGAAAACGATTCGGAAAGATTATTTGTCTGCAACTCAATTCGATCGCCGGTGTGTGGGTCCAGGCCGTTCCACTGCTCCATATCGGCGGCGATGGCAACGCCCGGAGCCAAAAGAACTCCGGTAAGAAGAAGGGCGGTGACGTTCCGCGTCGATTTCATTGCAAATCCTCCGGTCGGGCCAGCTGGGCAAGGGTGTCGCAGGCGTCTCCGATGCCGTTGCCGTTGATATCGAACTGATTGGGATCGGAGACGTACATGCAGTTGTCCTCCAGCCCGTCTCCATGGAAGTCCAGCAGGTAGTCGGAATTGGTGGTGGTATTCAGATCGACCGCGCTGCCCACTCCGGCCGTAGGCTGCAGTAGCAGGGTGATGCCTGCCGAATATCCGACCCTATGCCGGAATAACGTGTGATTCATCATGTGCCCCATGCGATGCGCTCACCGACATCCGTTGTCCGTCGTGGCGTAAATGGCTGAAAACCCGAGTGGCGCGGCGGCCGATGCTCCATGGCCGCGTGCCGCCAGCCGGGAGGCCGGAAGACGATGGGGACTGAATGTGCATATCCGGTGCCACGGACAAAAAAAGGGGGCCCCGGTAACGGGGCCCCCTTTGGGGTGGGTGCTTGTGTGACTAGTAGAGAACCCCGTCCGCCGGGGCGATGTCGCAGGCGTCACCCTTGCCGTCGCCATCGGCGTCGGCCTGCCCGGCGTTGGCCACTGCCGGGCAGTTATCGAGCAAGCCATCGATGCCGTCGGCGTCGACATCCCCGCCCGCCAGCCCATCCGCCGGGGCGCCATCGCAGGCATCGCCCAAGCCGTCCCCATCGGAGTCGGCGTTGGTGTCGTCCCATACGGTATGGCACCGATCGGTGCTGTTCACCCAGCCGTCACCGTCCGTGTCGGTATTGGCCGCGGTTGCCGGAGCCGTAAAGGCCGCTGTCACTTGGCTCATGGCGGTACCATTCAGGAACAGTTCGCGGGTTACGTTGCCCGTCGGTGCAAATTCCCCGACGCGGACCACACCGCCCTCCACCGCCACGATCCGCCAGTCGGAATCGCCGCCAGAACCTTGTGGTATGAGCGCCTTTACTTGGTACGGATAGCGGAACCGGTAGATGGTTTGGGTGCCCACCGTCACCTGCTCCCACTGGCCGCTACCGATGCCGGTGTAGGTTGCGCCGTTCCAGGCGTAGTAGTAGGCGGTTTTGGAAACCATATCGTCTACCAGTGCCACCATGATGCTGACTCCCCATCCCCCATCGGTACCGATCAGTTCACCGACTGTGGTGTTGGGGTTGAACGATGCCGTGTTTACCAATGAGGCCAGGGTGGTGGCATCGCTACCGCCGCTGAGTTTTACTACGTTGCAGTTGCCGTCTGCCGGGACCACGGGGCAATCGGAGTAATGCCACAGGTCATAGGTGTCGCTGGTCTGGGTGATCGTCAAGCGCACCGCGTCGGCTCCCGCGCCGAAGGTGGAGGCCGGGTTGATGCCGCTTCCCCACGGACTCCCTGCGAACAGGGATGCCATGTTCTCGCCATTTATCGAAGTGGTCTCGGTCAGGATCGTCATGCTGGCAATCACACCACCCACCGTGCCGTCAGTGGAATCACCGATGGAAATCGTGCCGTCCCCGTTATCCTGGATATAGACCGGGAAGTCCCGAACCCGCGTCCAGGTATCGGCGACCTGATCCAGAATCAGGTCGCCGGGTCCGGCGGTGGTGGTTGCAGTGATGAATCCGGCACTGGTCCGATCCCAGAAGCCAACCGTCTGCACCAGGGCAGGCGTCCCGTCCAGGGTGGCAGTCCAGTAGAACCAGTCATCGATGGTGTTCACACCGTCCGCCGACATGCGGTTTTCGCCATCCGGCTGACCAATGCCCTGTGCCGTGAAATGCGTGGCGGAATCCGTCGCGGCAAACGGCGCCGCAAACATGCAGGCGTCTCCGACGCCGTTGTGGTCGGTATCGAGTTGGTCGGTGTTGGCCACCAGCGGGCAATTGTCGGCGGTGTTGATTACGCCGTCGCTGTCGGTATCCAGGGTAGGATCAACCGGGAACAATACGCCGTTTTCCGGGGTTCCGCCCACGTTCAAGGTCACATATACCCGGTCCGCATGACTTTCGGGGCGCACCGTCACGGTGACACTGATCGGCAGGCCGGTGCCGCCATCGACGGTGTTCACGGTAATGGCTCCGCCTGCACTCAGGGTCCAATCGGTGCCATCGTTGGTGCCGTTCACCATCGTCCCGGCGGTGTTGGTGCTCACCCAGGCGAAGGTGTTATCGGCCCGGAACAGCAGGTACAGGTCATCGGTGCTCGTGGGGTTTGTATACCGCCACAGGCCCGGTACCGTAACATCGTTGAACGTGGTGACTGTCGCGCCAACGCCCACCTGGCAGGCGTCACCGTAGCCGTCGCTGTCGCTGTCCAACTGGCTGACGTTGGACACAAACGGGCAGTTATCCACCTGATCGATAACGGTGTCCCCGTCCATATCGGAGGCTTCGCACGCATCACCGATGCCGTTGGCCGGTGTGGTATCCAACTGATCCCAGTTCGGGGTGTAGATGCAGTTGTCCTCTGCGTCCACCCATTCGTCGCGGTCGGTGTCGGTATTGTTGACGCTGGCCACGAGGGCGCCGTTAAAGGCGGCGGCGTACTCGTCGCGGGCCACGTTGTTCATCATCAGCATGGTATCGGTACGGTTGGCCGGGGTGATGGAGCCCTTGCGTACCGCTCCACCCTGCTCCGCAAGAATGCGCCAGGTGGACTCGGAATCGCGCGGATCCAGCAGCGCCGCCACATCGGGTGGATAGTTGAACGCGTAGATGGTCTGGCTGCCCACCGTCTGGACAAGCAGGTCTCCGGTACCCATACCGACTGTGCTCATGCCGTTCTGGTGCCAGAACTGCACCCATTTGTTGGTGCCGTTGTTGACCAATTCAACCATGATGTTGCCACCGGCCTTGGTCCGGTCCATGCCGACCGGGGCCGGTGCGGCGGCCAGGCTGGCGCTGGGGGTGGTCTGAATCACGTTGGCCAGGGTGGCGGCATAGCCGCTGGCCGTTCCCACCGTGTTGCAGTTGCCGCCCGGAGCAACAACGGGATCCGTGGGGTCGCAGTTGCGGTCGTCAAACCACAGCCTGTATTGATTGGCCACGGGCCGTATGCGCAGTTGCACTGCCTTGGCTCCGGCACTGAAGGTGGCTGAGGGGTCAATGGCGGAGGCGCCGGGCGAACCGACGAACAGGGCTGCGATGTTCTGGCCCGCAACGGACGCGGTGTGGGTGGCAAGAATGAGGTTGCCTACCGCGCCGCTCGCGGCACCGTTGGTGGTGTGGGCGGCGGTGACAGTGCCGTCCGTGTTGGCGGAGAGAAACACCGGCATTTCCAGCACACGTTGCCAGGAGGTGCCTGCTCCGTTCAGGATCAGGTCGATCGGCCGGTCGGCGCCCGCCATGGGGGCGCCCCAGCCCGGAATCCGATAATCCCAGGTGCGGAAGTCCATGGTGCGCACGCCGGGGGCCATCGCGATGGAGCCGTAGCCCCAGCTTTCCGCCATCGGGTTGATGCTGCCCGGAGCGGTATTCCAGGATTCGTACTCGTTGATTCCTACCCCTGCGGCCATCACCGGACCGGCGGCCTCGGCAGCCATCGGAGCGGTGAACATGCAAGCGTCGCCGATGCCGTCCCCGTCCTCATCCGCCTGATCGTTGTTGGATACCGTCGGGCAGTTGTCCATGGAGGTTACGAGGCCGTCCAGGTCGGGGTCGGGGTCGCCCGGAAGGGGGCGGGTAAGGGACGCGTATTCGATGGCGCCGGAGCCCACCTTGACGCTGACGTACAGCTTGTCGGAACCGCTGCTGGTGCCGACCAGACGGAGAATCACCGGGGTGGGGACACCGCCCGGCACACGGTTGAATTCTGACACGGTATTGACCAGCACGCTGCCATCCGCCTGCACGGCCCAGGTGCCGCGGTCAAACGACTCCAGGAACGGGGCCAGAGAGGTTGCGTGAGCAAAACCGCCGCCGGTGCGGAACACCAGATGGGTTGCTTCCGGTCCGGAAAACTGCGGGTTGAGTTTCCAGGTGGTGTTGTTCAGAAGAACGGTATCCAACGCGCTAACCGGCGTGCCCAGCGGAGTTTCGCAGGCGGTACCGGCCGGGGTTCCGGGGTCGATATCCACCTGATTGGTGTTGGCCACGGTGGGGCAATTGTCCAGCGCCACACCGCCCACCCGCAGGGTGGGGATGGCATCCGCATCGGCATCGTTGAGGCTGGGGGTGAAGATGCCCGCCTGCGGCCCGGTGCCGTCGTTCATGGTCACGTAGATCTGGGTGGGAGTGCTAACCGAGCCCGCCTGCACCTGGAAGGTGCCGGTCATCGGAAAGCCGTTGACGATCGTATTGATGGTAATCACACCGGCGGCGCTGAGCGTCCAGGTGCCACGGCCATATTTGCTGATCACGTTGCCGGTGGCGTTGTCGATTTCGGCCCACGCGAAGGTGCCGTTGCTCTGGAAGCCGAAGTTCATGTAGGTGGTGTCGAGGGGGTTTCCGCCCCGCCCTTCCCAGGTTTTTCCAGACAGCAGGGCGGTGGTGAAGGTGGTCACGGTGCCGGCACCCGCGGATGTGTCGCAGGCATCGCCCACGCCGACGGTGCCGCCGGTATCGGCCTGACTGGCGTTCGATACGGTCGGGCAGTTGTCCGCATCAGCAGTCATCGGCGAGGCAAATCCGGTTCCGGCACAGATGCCGTCATGGTCGATGTCGTTGTCCGCATCGCCCGCGCACCGGTCGCACAGGTCGCCGATGCCGTCGCCGTCCCCATCCGCCTGGCTGGCGTTGGACAGCCCCAGGCAGTTGTCGATCCGATCGTCCACCAGGTCGCCGTCGGCGTCAACGGAAAGTGACGGATCGGCCGGTGCCGCGTCACAGGCATCTCCCACTCCGTCGCCATCGGTGTCGGTCTGAGCCAAATTCAGTGTGTTCGGGCAGTTGTCTAGATAGTCCTCAACGGTGTCGGCATCCGTGTCCAAAAAGAAGGTCACGTCGCCCGCGGCGCTCGGGTCCAGGGCAGTGACGGCAGCTGCGGCATCCGGGTTGCCGCCCGCGGTGGCCTCGGCGGCTGCGGCGGCAAACAACTGGTCAATCCCGATAACGGTCAGGGAACCGCCGTCGATGGCGTTGCCAATACCGTCGGCAATGGTGGCGGCCAGCACGCCGATGGCGGCCTCCACGTCCCCGCCGTACTCGGTGGCGGCAATCTGCATGATGGCCGCGTTCAGGTAGGCGTAGGTCTGCTGGGCGGCCGGAATGGTGGACAGGGCGTCCACATCGGTGATGTCCACCACCGGGGTGGTGAGAATGTCGATGCCGCCGATCATCTGCCCAACGGCGGCGTTGGTGGCATCCACCAATTCCAGGGTCAGGCCGGGCGGGTCAAAGGCTGCCGCTTTGGTGCGGGCAGCCAGCGCGGCGGCGTGGGTGAAGGGGGTTACCTGCACGTCCACGGCAGTGGCTCCGGCGGGCATGGTGCCCACCAGCGCGGTAAGCTCAAAACCGACCGTTACCGGTACCGGTTCGCCAAAGGCATAGGCACCGCAACCGCTCAGGGTGTCACACACCATCTTGGTGCCTTCGGTGGCGTCTGCTTCGACGCTGATTTGCACCACGGCACCGCCGTGCCCCGCAAGGGACAGGCTGTACAGGCCATTCATATCGGTATAGTCGGAACCCAGCCCGCGCACCACGGTGGGGATCGGATAGCCGGCCGCGTCCAGCGCGGCAGTCATGGTGGGGCCGACTTCCTTGGCCCTTACCAGACCGCTCTGGATGATGCCCTTGTTGGCCTGTCCCCCGGCAGAAGCACCGGCTGCTCCGCCCCCCCCTCCGCCGCCGCAGGCGCTCAGAATGGCGGCGGTGGCAAACAGGGCAATGGTCGAAAACAGCTGACGGCCCGCAGTACGGATGTGCATGGTTGGTCCCCTCAAACCGGATATGTGCATGTGGCGGCGGTAAACGCCGCCGGTTTCCCTCTAAAGCAACAGCCCTGGCGGCAAATGCTCGTCAGGGCGATGAGTAAGAAGAAAAGCAGAGGAGGGAATAACTGTCAACGCGCGAACGCCAACTAAAAATCCGACCCAATGAGGGGATTTTTCGTAACTCCCTTTAACTTCGGGAGGAATACCTTATAAACAGTAGAAAGATTCTACAATTTAATTATATTCAATGGGTTACGAGGAAGTACGTATCGGGTGTCCGGCTTACACCCACTCGGAGCGCCAGACTTTGTTGAAGGCCTGGGCTTCGTCGGCGGTGAAGCGTTTTACCAGGCGATAACGGCCGCGGGTTTCTTCCAGGTTTATGGTGAATTCGTCGATCACCGCCTTGCCCAGGGTTTGCCAGTTATCGTCGATCAGTTCCACCGGCACGCCGATGGGATAGATGCGCGGGCCGCTCTTTTGGAAGGTATAGGTTTCGCCCACCACCGGGTCTTCGGGAAGGCCCTGATCGGTGGAAAGTTTTAACACCGTGTTCATCTCTACCGGCTGGCCCATGATGCTCCTCCATGTGGTTGGACGAGGGGCATGATACGCCATTGCGGGGCCCCCGTGCAGGGGCTTCGGTGGAGGTTCCGGCGCTAGTGGGTGGTGCCGGAAATCGGGAACCCGTAGGGCCCGGTTTCGTCGCGGCCGGTGAGCACGCGGGGGGAGTCGTGGAGTGCCTGTTCCGGGCTGTTCCAGGAACGGGCGATCTCCAGCGAGTCGGTCCACGCCAGCCACACCCAGATGCCCAGGTCGGCGGGATAGCCCATGGGGAACACCGGGTCGGGCAGGGCGTCGGCGGCCTGCTGATCGGGGCCCTCGGTCTCCCACCGCTGATAGGCGTCGAAGGCCTCGTCGGTGCAGCGGCGGAACGCCTCGCGGATGGCGGCGTCCACCTGCTCGGGGGCGCGGCACAGGGGCAGCATGGCCATCAGCGTACCGGCCTCATAGGCATACCAGTACGGAAAGCCGGGGCCGTCCTGGGCGGCCAGGGTCAGGTCGGCATCTTCCAGAATGCGCCGCAGCGATTCATACAGATGCTCAAAGCCGGGCCCCAGGTATTTTTGCACCCCGTCCAACTGGTCCGTTTCCGGATCGGACAGGGGCAGGTTGACCGGCGGCTGCGGGCCGATGCCGAAGCGGTCGGTGATGCGCTCGGCCAGATCGGCGGCCTGTTCCATGTCGAACGGAATGGCGCTGGCGCCGTATCCGCCCTGATAGCGGAAGATCAGCACTCCGCCCGGCTCGATCCACCCCATGCGGTCGCCAAAATACCAGTTGTGGGGCAGATGCCCCACGGTGCAGGCGGCCAGGCTGTTCACGTCGCGCATGGGATAGTGCAGGCTGCGGCTGCGCCCGAAGGTGGTAATGGTGGAGGTAATGCCGGTGGCGTCGGCGAGCAGCACCTCGCGGGTGGTGACCAGACGCGCCCACGCCCACAGGCAATACAGCGCCCCCATGCCGAACACCCCGGACACCAGCCACGACACCAGGAACGTGGGTTCCAGCGTTTCGCCGGGGACGCCCATAAAGGTGGCCAGCAACGGGTTCAGCGCCACGCCCAGGCACCCGGCGGCCAGCAGGGCGGTGGCAATCACCGGCAGCTTGCGGTCGGCGGCACGCACCGTCAGGCGGAACCCCCACGGGGCCACCTCCACCCGGGCCTGGGTTGGGGAACTCGGGCCGGGGTTGAGCATGCGCCCCATCCGGCGCCTTATGTATTGCCACCACTGCATAAAAAAGTTTCATTTCTTTTCGGCGGCGAGTGGTACGCCCACAAGGCCAAAAAGCGCAGTGATGACGGAAATCCCCCGTTCCGGGGCCGCCCATGGAACCCGCCCGGCACCTCGCCCGTGCCGCGGCGGCCGCCCTGGGCACCCAACGGAGCCACCCGGAGGGGAACACACATCGGTCCTGATGGGCCCGGCGCAACGGGCCGTCCACTTTCCGCCCGTGCCGGCGGTAGGGCGCTGGCACGGGCGGCCTCGCGGATGAGTACGGATGCGGGCCCTGTTTCGATCCACGCTCCGGGATCCGTATGGAGCGGGGCGCTGCCCAGGCCCGGTCCCCGCGAGGGGAGTGGTTCAGGCAAGTGCAACCTATGCATAAACGGTCCGCTGCGCAAGGGGGGGGCGGTAACCATAGGGATGGAAGCGGGGGAACGGGGCGGGAGGGGCGCGGAAAGGGGGGCGCAAGCGGTGGAAAAACAGCCGGTTAAGCGGGGGCGGGGCGGGCCGGAATCGTGCTACTTCGCTTCGCAAATGGCAAAGCTAAACCGTGGCCCACGGTGGCGCACCGGGCATAACGTGTTGATGATTTGGAAAAAAAGGCCGTTTGTGGGCGCGGCGGATTCATTTCGCAAAATGTCGGCGGAAAATTCATAACCGGCTGGTTTTGCGGGACAATTTCCGTTTGTGGTTGCGAAATAAAACACGGTGAAAATTAACGGTTTTCACGTTCAGAACCGGTTGAAATTGTGGGAAAAAAGTGGCTTTGTGGCGGCGTTTAGCACCGTGGGTTTCGCATGTTCACGGTGACCCCGGAACGGAATATCAAGGGGTTCTGAAGGCCGGTAGCACGATTTCAATTTTGAACGCCCGATTTTTCCGGAGGAATTTCAGAACCCATTGAAAGTGTGGGAAAAAAGTGGCTTTGTGGAGGCGGGGGAGGTGCGTGGCGGAATGTGCATAACGATTTGAAAATATTGGAAATTTAAAAAAAGTGGGTGCGGGGCGCACGGGGGGGAGGGGTTTCGGGGGCGGCCCTGAGGCCGTCCAGGGTTCCCCATTGGAGGGCCGATCCGCGCCGGCGGAAATCCGGAATGGGGGGCCCACGGCGCGGCCTTTCTGCCCCCGCCGGTCCGCCTGGAAGCGCCCGCACCGCCTTTGTTTATGCGGGGATGGGCGATGGCGTGCCGCCTGGAATCCCGGTGTCCGGCGCACGGCCAGGCGGATGGGGGGAAAGGGAATGGGGCGGGAAATTACGCGCCAGCGGATGGCCCCGTGCGCGTAGCAGGAGGCTAAGTTACCGGTGCGTTAACGGTTAAAAAGGTTGAATATTACCGATTGGTTACAGGAAGGCGCTGCCATATGGAAAAATGGAGGGAATTGGGCAGATCCGGTTCCCAAAACGGGTGAATCGGGATCAGAGATCGCCTACGCTGGTGGAACTCTACGGAAAACAGAGGAGAAGAGTGCTGTCGAATTAAAGTAATTTGGCCACGGAAGGGTTATAACTCTTCAAAGGAAACGGCCGCAAGGGACACTGTCGTAGCTTGGGGAGGAATAGGGGCGCAAAGCCACGTTTAGCACTAGCGTGCCCTGCAAATTTGGGTGGACAAAAATTGGAAACCCAGCACTAATATAGTTACGGGAGCGATTGTAATGTGAGATCGGGCTAGCTTGGCAAGCGCGTGACGGAGGTGTTCCTGGAACCGCGAGAGAATTTCGATTCACGTCGGAGGGGGAAGTAATGCAAGGGTTAGGCAGCGTCGCCAGCAGTGGGTCAGGGACAGTCCGCTATTCATGGTGGCCGTTTGTGCTACAGCCGGATCGTGACCTTGTTGAGGCAGTGCGGTTGGCGGCTGAACTGGGCAAGCGGGCGGGGGAGAAAATTCCTGTCACTTGGACCACCCTGTTGGTGGGAATCTTGGGCACGCACCGGGACTCGATCCCGGCAATTGGGTCTCCCGATGAGTGGGAGAAAATCTTAAAACACGCGCTTGCTGAAAAGGGCCTGAGGAAGTCTGACCTACAGGTGACACCTGAGTTTGATCTAAATGCGTTTCCCGGCCAGATATTTACCTCGTCAGCAGATCGGGTGCTTGAAATCGCTACTGGATATGGTGAAGGCGAAAGCGCCAACTGGCTGGATTCACGACATATTGCGATTTCCTATTTGTTCGCGCCACTATCGGATCACAGTCGACAGACTCACGATTGGGGGTTGGATCAACGTTTTATTCGCGATGCGTATGAGGAAGTGTTCAACCAACTTCCTGCTCTAAAACGCAAGATTTGGAAAGCTATGATTAGCGCCCCTCACCCGAAGGGTAAACGATGGAAGGAGCGCACACTGGGTGATTTTAAAATTTCAGAAGACATGATAGAAAATCTGCGCAGAGTGCTTCGAGACGATGAGGTGTCTGTAAAGACCCACAAAGCAACCGTAAAAGCGGTGCGGTCCGGCGGGAAGACAGTCAGAAAAAAATCTCCCCGCACGGAAGGGGCTTCGGTAAAAAAGAAATGAATGACTCCCGTGTCACCAGCAAGGACCTGGCCCTTGCAATCCTTTTCAGTGCCAGCAATATTTCTCTAAAGGCGGTAAAGGAAACGGCCTTTATCCCCGCCATGGAAACCTTCCTGGACGGGGTTGACTCGGGCGCACTGGAGGCTCTTCTTAAAACCTATAACGTGCGAACAAGTGGTGAAGTGTACTATGTCCCACAAGGGGCCACGGTACCGGAGATTGAACTTAACCAACCATTTGTCAGTCTCACCGCCCAAGAACAGTCGTTACCTTTGGACGGGGACGCGGAGATAGTCCTCGTTGCGGCCACCCAGTTGGCCATCGCTCGAACAGGATCGGAAGCCGCTGTGGTTGCCACAGAAGATATTCTTAAGTCCTTCCTGTTAGCTGCGAAGCAAAAGATACCGCTGCCAGGACTGGGGCTCTTTTCCGAATTGAATCCTGAATTCCACACGGTGGTGGACCCCATGTTGGAAAAGTTGAAGCCGAAGCCCGAGTTAGTGCGAACAAATTATGCCGCGGACATTGGGCATGTTGGTGAAGATGGGGTGGACACCCTGGACGTAAATCCGTATACGCAGGCTTTTGCCCGCCTGATCTTGGACAAAGCCGTAGCGCCGCCTCTTTCCATAGGCCTTTTTGGTGATTGGGGCAGCGGAAAAAGCTATTTTATGTCGTTGATGGATTGTGAGATTGTCTCTCTCGCCAAGCAGGCAAGTATTCAACCACAATTTGGAGGAGTCTATTACTCCCATCCGATGGTAGTCCATTTCAACGCATGGCACTACGTGGAAACCAACCTATGGGCCAGTTTGGTTAACGTTATATTTACTGCACTTGAGACGGAGCTTTCCGACGCGAAAGATAAGGCGCCCGACGCGAAAGATAAGGCGCATGCCGATTTTATTTTTGGGAAAATGCAGTCGATACGTGAGGCCGAGCGCGAGTTAGAGAAGCGTAAGAAGGAACTGGATAACGCTCGCCTTGTTTTGGCGGAAGTGAGCAGGAATCAGGAACAGAAGCGAGGGGAGCTTTCTGGACTGCTAAAATTTGGTGGATGGGCCAAGTTGGTAATTGACCAATTGCCAAAAGACGCAAAAGAAAAACTGAATAAATTTAGTTCCGAGCGCGGCTTTAGAGACCCGCACGAGGTGGTTCGACAATTGGCCGAAGCAACCGGTCAAAGGGGCGGGATTAGGCGTGTGCTGCAGTTGCTATTAGCGATCTTCCGTCAACATCCAAAAAGCAT
>JAOUMB010000106.1 GCA_029881725.1 Nitrospirota bacterium | reverse complement strand
TGCCAGCGCATCCTGTTTGTCGCCCCGCAGCCGGCCGAGGCATAGCCCCTCGCCGGGCCCCCCTCGGGCGGGCCGGATTCGCAAAAATTACGGGCCCAAGCCGGGCTGTAAGCCGGGTTCTGTGTCCCCGCAGCCGTTACCGGCACGCGAGGCGATGACCATCTATCTGGGAGCGGGATTGCTCCCGCCCTCGAGCGACCAACCCGGAGGCATCGGACGAACCGCCCTCAAGCGCCTCCCTATTTGGTCTTGCTCCGGGTGGGGTTTGCCGTGCCCCCGCTGTCGCCAGCGGAGCGGTGGGCTCTTACCCCACCGTTTCACCCTTGCCCGCACCGCCCGCCGTCCAAAGAAAGCGGGGCGGCCGTTGGCGGTCTGTTCTCTGTGGCACTTTCCGTCGGGTTTCCCCGCCTGGGCGTTACCCAGCACCCTGTTCTCCGGAGCCCGGACTTTCCTCCCGCCGCAGGTGCGGCAGGCGGTCATCCATCCGGCTTGGACCCGGCGCAATTGTAGCACGGGGACCATGAATCGGCCCTTTTGTGGGGGAATGCTTGCCGCAACGGTATAATGAGGACCGGTCCCCCCGATCCGGGCGGGGGCCATGAAAACCCATTGTGCGGGGGAGTCATGCAGGATTTTGTGCATCCGGTGGATATTCTGGTCGAGGAACACCGCAAGATCAGCCGTCACATCGCCAATTTCTCCTCCCTCCTGGACAGCCCGGGCGAATGGGAGGCGGCCATCCGCAACGCGGCCCAGCTGATCAATCACGATTTTGTCCAGCACGAACGCCGGGAGGGCATTCTGGTGGCGGAGCTGGAGCGGATGATGGGCGGCAAGATCGGTCCGCTGGAGATGGTGGAAAAGGAACACCGCCAACTGGATTCCCTCCGCAAACGGTTCAACAAGGCGCTGGACAAGATTGACCTCAGTCAGGTCAATGGCGACGATCCGCAGGTGCTGGACCTGCTGGAGATCGGCAACCGTCTGGTGTGGGCCAAGAAAAGCCATTTTTTCAAGGATGAGCGGTTTCTGTTCGCCGCCGCCCGTGGGGCCATCGACGACGAAAAATTACGTGAAATTGCCTGGAAAATGGAATCGATGTAACTCAGTTGGGCCGCTCCGCCTTGCAAAAATCAGGAATTGCGGTCATAGTTCGATGAAGGCGATCTCGCCTTGTGCGCTCCTCGGCGATTTCGACGGTGGGGCGCCTCCAGTTTATCGCTACGTAGGAGAGGGCTATGTGGAACCGGAAACCGTCCGGCGATGAGATCGGTACCGCCGCGCCGCAATCGGTGCGGGCGGACACGATGCCGAATAAAGACCACAAGAATGATAGGAGTGCGTCGATGAATGCGGTCGCGATGATCGGAAAATCCATTGTTATCAAAGGCGAACTGTCCGGCAACGAGGACCTCACCATCGAGGGAACCGTCGAGGGCAAAATCAGCCTCACCGAAAACAGCGTCATGGTGGGTGCCGACGGCCGGGTAACGGCCAACATTTTTGCGCGCACCATCACCATTACCGGCAAGGTGGAAGGCGATGTCACCGCGACCGAGCGGATCGAGATCACTGCCAGCGGCTCGGTGAAGGGCAACCTGCGGGCGCCGCGTCTGGTGATCACCGACGGTGCGTTCTTCCAGGGCAGCGTGGAGATGGGCAAGCCCACCGGCGCCGTCAAGGGCGTGGAGTCGCGGCCGGCAGCGGGTGTCGTTCGCCCGGCCCCGGAAGCGGAAAAGAGCAAGCCCGCCGTCAGCATCGCCTGATCGCGCATCCGTAACGGAGCGCGCGGGCAGTGCAACTGAAGCTAACTCACCACCGGTATCACGAGGCCAGCCAGGGGGTCGCGCTTGCGGCCCCCGAGCCGGTCGGCAATGAGTTCGAAAGTCCGGCCATGCGCCGGGTGCTGGAGCGTCTCGCCAAGCATCCGGGCCAGCATGTGCTGGACGTGGGGGTGTTGTGCGGCGGCACCATCGTGTCCCTGGCCGAGGCCGGGGCGCGGGTGTACGTGTACGACCTGATCACCCCCCTGCTCGCGCAGTTGGACGCGGACGGCAAGCCGGACATGGACCGACTGCTGCACCCCATTGATCTGCCCCCCGGATCGGTGGACGTGGTGTGTCTGTGGGATCTCCCCGACATGCTGGAACCCGCCGCGGCCGCCCGGCTGATTCAGCGGGTGGAGCGGTGGCTCGCCCCGGGGGGGGAGGTGGTGGCCCAGTTCCACATCAGCCGGGGAGATCGGGTGCACCGGTTCCGCCTGGGAGGCGGCGGCCGGGTGCAGATGGAGTTGGTGACGGAGCGGCCGGGGGTGATCCGCGCCACCCACAACAACCAGATCGTTGAGCTGCTGCGCGGGATGACGATCCGCCACTCGTCCCTGTTGCGCACCCAGATGCGCGAAATGCTGGCCCGCAAGGGCGGTTGAAAGTTCCTCCCGGTTCGGGAGACATTTGTGTTGCCGCTCCCCTGAAGCGGCCAAAAAAAGGGCCGGCTGGAACCGCCGCTCCCCCTTGACAAGCCAATCAAATCTCCTTATAGTGTGCGATCTTTCGTTTTGGGTCCGGGTACGTTGCCGGCGTAGCTCAGATGGCCAGAGCGGCTGATTTGTAATCAGCGGGTCGTGGGTTCGAATCCCTCCGTCGGCTCCAGCCGGGAACCGGGGGGACTTGCCGGGAGCAGGTTCGGGCCGGGGCGAAAGGAAAATAGGTTTCGGGGAGGTGCCCGAGTGGTCAAAGGGAGCGGACTGTAAATCCGTCGGCTACGCCTACGAAGGTTCAAGTCCTTCCCTCCCCACCATTTTTTTTGGCTGGCGGGAATAGCTCAGTTGGCTAGAGCACCAGCCTTCCAAGCTGGGGGTCGCGGGTTCGAATCCCGTTTCCCGCTCCATATGTAAGGGTATTGAATCGCGGCTTTAGGGCCCTTGTAGCTCAGTAGGTAGAGCACTTCCTTGGTAAGGAAGAGGTCACCGGTTCAAATCCGGTCAAGGGCTCCAGTCGTATTTTTCAATCTTCGATTTGCCGACGGGCCAGGCTGGTCCGGGCGCTCAGAAAAAGGAGTCGTAAATGGGCAAGGAGACGTTTGATCGCAGCAAGCCCCACGTAAACGTAGGCACGATTGGCCACGTTGACCACGGGAAGACGACGCTGACGGCGGCGATCACCACGGTGCTGTCGAAGCACGGCGGTGC
>JAOUMB010000063.1 GCA_029881725.1 Nitrospirota bacterium | reverse complement strand
CCCCAACGGCCTGGCCGGAGGCGGCATTGTCGTCCTTTACGCGGCGTTCTGGGCCGCCGCCGCCCTGTACCACCTGATTCCCCTCACCGCCGCGTTTGTGCTGATGGCACTGGTTACCGCCACTGGCGGACTGCTTGCGGTGCGGCACGGCTCGCTGGTGATCGCAGTGATGGGGTTGGTAGGCGGTTTCCTCACCCCGTTTCTGCTGTCCAGCGGCGCCGACCGGCCAATCGGCCTGTTTGGCTACCTGTTGCTGCTCAATGTCGGCGTGTTCTTTGTCGCCCGCATGCGACACTGGAACGTCCTTGCCGGCCTGAGCCTGGTCGGCACGGGCGTTTATGAACTGTTGTGGATCACCACGCGCATGGGCCCCGATCGGGTGGCGCTGGGAATCGGCATTCTGGTGGTGTTCATGCTGCTGTTCGTGCTGGCCGGGCGATCCGCCGCGACGGAGGACCGCGCCGAATGGCTCCCGACCCAGTCGGGGGCCATCCTGTTGCCGCTCCTGTTCGCGTTCTACTTCGCCGGCAACGCACCCTACTCCCCCCATTTGTATCCTGTGGCGTTGCTGCTGCTTTTGCTCTCCGGTGCCGCCACATGGATTGCGAAAACTCAGGACCGGGCCTGGCTCGGGCTTGCCGCGGCGGGAGGAAATATCGGCGTGACCCTCGTGTGGCTGGGGTCGCACCCACTCACGCACTCACTCACCGTGGAACTGGTGGCCATCAGCGTGGCGTTTGCCGCTCTGTTCCATGCCTGGGTCGAGCGGGATCCGGAGCGTGCGGACATGTACGGCCCGGCCCAGGCGGCCGTTCTGGCCACCATCGGCCAATTCGGTTGCCTGATCGTCGCGGCGGGAAGTGCCGGTGAGGTTCCTCCGTGGCCGTTCGTGGCCGGGTTCCTGGCGCTGGCCGCGCTGCTGATCCGGCACGCGGGATTTCCGGAACGGGAGTGGCTGCACGTGCCCGCCGGAGTGGCCACAGCAATCGGTCTGGCGATACTCCACCTGACCTCGGGCGGCAAGGGGTTTCCCGCATTTTCCATATATCTCGGTCTGCTGGTGGCGGTCTCTTTGCTGTTTCAGGGGGTACTGCTGTTGCGCCGTGCCGGTGTGACGGGCATCTGGGCGGGACACGCGGCCGCAGCCGTGCCGCTGATCCTGCTGTTGTCCATTGTGTCCGGCCCCGACCTGCGCCATCTATCACCGGTGTTGGCCCTGGGGGGAACGCTGGCTCTGGCCGCAGTGGGGGTGCTGGCAACCGCCATCACCGCTCCGGGGGGCTGGTATCTGGCCCTTGCCGGCGTCACTGCCGTGGTCCATCTGGCGTGGACCGATCTGGTCATTCACCCGTCCGCCTCCGCCGATCAGGCGCTACTGGCCATGGCCTGGCAAATGGCGGCGGTTCTGTTTTTCACCGCGTGGCCGTTTGCGGTTCCCACCCGCTACCGCAGCGAACGGTGGGCGCTGTATGGAGCGGCACTGGCCGGCTCCTTGTGGTTTTTTTCCCTCAAAACGCTGTACATCGCCTCCTGGGGACGCGATTCGCTGGGGCTGCTGCCGGTAGTTCTCGGAGCTGTTTCGCTGACGGTCGTATTCCGCTCCAGCCGGCTGTGGCCACCGGGCAACCCACTACGCAAATCGGCGTTGGTCTGGTTTTCCGCCGTGGCCATGGGCTTTGTGAGCATCGCCATTCCACTGCAACTCCAGAAGGAGTGGATCACCATCGGATGGGCCATTCAGGGGGCCGCCGTGATCCTGTTGTGGCGGCGGCTGAACCACCCTGGGCTGAAGTATTTCGGACTGGCGTTGCTGGCGGCAGTGACCATCCGGCTGGTGGCCAATCCGGCGGTGCTGGGTTACTACACCCGTTCCGGTTGGCCGATTCTGAATTGGCTGCTCTACACCTACTGGATTCCAGCCGCCGCCCTGATTGCCACGGCGGTACTGCTGCGACCGAAGGAGATTTCACGCCTCCGGGAGTGGGAGCTGCCGTTCTTCCAGCAGGGGCATCCATGGGGTGCGGCCTATTGCGGTCTGGCCGGATTGGTGGTGTTCTTCGTATGGATCAATCTGGCCATCGCCGACTGGTTCAGCGGAGGGAGGTTCATTGAACTGCATTTCGAGCGCATGCCCGCCCGCGATCTGACCACCTCGGTGACCTGGGTCCTGTATGCCCTGCTGATTCTGGTGGTCGGGGTGTGGCGCAAGATCCCCGCCCTGCGCTGGGTCAGCCTGTCCCTGCTGATGGTGACCATCGCCAAGGTGTTCCTGTACGATCTCGGCAAGCTGGAGGACCTGTACCGGGTGGCGTCTCTCGTGGGGCTGGCGGTTTCACTGATTCTGGTGTCGTTCGGATACCAACGCTTCGTCTTTCGCCGCCAGAGGGAACCATGATGCGCATCGCCATTCTGCTGATCGCCTTTCTGTTGCCGCTGCAGGCACTCGCCTTGGCCCCGGAGCGCGCCGACCTGCGCTCGCTGTTTTCGCACCGGGCGGAAATTTTTGTGGACGCCGCCGGCCTTGCTCGGCTGGCGCTTCCCGGCGAGGTCATCGCTGTCAGCCAGCCGGATCTGCGGGATCTGCGCATTCTGGACGCCGCCGGAAACGAGGTGCCGTGGGTGGCGGAGGATACAGACCTGTTTCTGAACAAGCAGGCACGCCAGTCCATCAACGGGAAGTTGCTCAACCTGACCCGGACGGAACTGCGATCCGAAACGGAACCCACCCTGTTCCGCGAGGTGCTGGAACTCGCCTGGCCGGAATCGACACCGGCCACCGGAGCCTGGGAACTGGTGGTGAACACACCCCGGACGGAGGTGTTGCGGCGAGTGACCCTGTCGGCCAAGGCAGCCGACGGGACTGTCACTCCTGTTGGCGAAACCACCTCCCTGTTCCGGTTGCCCAACCAGGGGGGTGAAAAGATGCGCTTGCCGCTCCCCCCCATGGCCCCCGCATCCCTGCTGGTCACCTTGGAGGGAGACGGCGCCTATCTGTCTCCGACACTGGAATTCGAAACCCGCATCCATTTTGCCCCCGAGGCGCGTTCCGAACTGCCACTCGCCGAAATGGCCCGCAACCGGGAGCGCGACAGCCAGGGCTTTACGACGATCCTGGAGGTATCCCGGCCCGCCGGGATGGGGGCGTCCGTGTTGCGTGTCAAAACCTCCACCCCGGTATTCAACCGCCGCATCCGCGTGACCACCGAACACCGCTCCTCAACCGATCAGGTGGTCGGCCACGGCACCGTGTTTCGGGTCGCCGTGGCGGAGAACCTTGAAATCCCTCTGGAGGCCTCCAGCGGAACCCGCCTGCGCATCGAGATTGAGGATGGCGACAGTCCGCCCCTGGAGGAATTGACGGTTACGGCACTGGTTCCCCGCCCGACCCTGACTTTCTCGATTCAGGGTGCCGCGCCGGGCACCCCCGCGGGCACCCTCTATTTCGGTGGAAACCGCGCCTCCGCGCCCCGGTACGACATCACCCCCCTGCTGCCCAGGGTTCCGACCACCTTGACCGGAGCACCCGCGGAAATCGCCACCCTGTTGAGTGACCGGGACAATCGCCCACGGGCTCGCCTTGGAAAGATACAAGCCAACCCCGCCTTCGATCGCAAGCCGCTGCTTGCGTTTGCCTCCAGACCGGGGGCGGCAGTCAACACAGCGCTCTACCGGCACGTCCTCCCGGTTCGGTTGGAGCCCTCTTCGGAGGGGCTGTCCCGCCTTCGCCTTCCCTCGGAACTGCTCGCCCTGGCACGCCCGGACCTGGCGGATCTGCGCATTGTCGACGCCTCCGGAAACCAGTGGCCGTATCTGCTGGAGAGCGGTCCCGGACAGCGGGAAACGGCCGAACTGCCGATCACCCGGGAACCACAGGAGCGCGCATCCCACTATCGGCTTCAACTCCCGGCCGAGGCGATTACGTTGGACCAATTGGTGGTGGAGACCGACACTCCCTACTTTGACCGGAAATACCGGGTGGTGGGCACCCACCCCGGAGAGGGCAAGCGTGAATTCACCCTGGCCACCGGACGACTGCGCCGTGACAGTGGGGTGCCGGAACCGGTTGCCATCGGCCTGGCCCCGGTACAGGTGGCCTCATTGACGCTGATTGTCGAGGACGGAAACGACGCCCCGCTGACCTTTACATGGAGCCGGGCGCGCCTGCAACTGGCGGACATGTTCGTCACGGCACCCCAGGGAGCCTACCGGCTGTTGTTCGGCTTTCCCGAGGACAGAGCCCCGGTATATGAGTTGGCCCGGGTTCGGGATGTGGTGCTGGCGGTGGACAGTACCGAGGCCACCGTGGGCATGCGCACCGAACACGAAGGTTACAGTGCCTACAGTCGCCTGTCCGGGGGCAAGGGACTCCAATCCGCCGTGATGTGGATTGTGCTCATCGCCTCCGTGGCCACACTGGGTGGCATCACCCTGCGTCTGGCGCGCAGCGACAAGCCGGACAACTCCGACCGCTCCTGACTCAGGTCCCGTCACGCCCGGCCAATCGCCGCGCAACCCGCTAAATTCGAAAAAATAATTTCACCCACCGGTGACGCGGCTGCGCCCGCTGCATCCCCCCTTCCCGCCGCTTATCGGGTTGATAAGCATTCGCCCATTTTCCTTGCCTGTCCGCCGGTCCGCAAATAGGTTCCGGGACGTCACTCACAAGGAGTGGCACTGGAATTGGGGAATCATGTGCCGGACTGTTACTGGAACCAACTCACCGCCGGGCGTTTGCGCTCCATCCCGGATGTGGGGGGTTCCATTTCGCCAGTTCCCGGCGCTTTTCGCGACCCCGGCCACGGCGCCGGGATGGCCGGCGGCCATGCCCCCGTGTCTGTGCCCGCCCCGCCCCTGGGGGATTCCGGGCACCACCTACCCCATTGGAGAAATGCGAATGGATGAATCCCATTTTCGGGCCGCGCCACGCCGTTCCGGCGTATTTAAGTGGTTTGCAGGAGGCTCCGCCCGCCTGCTAGCCACTTTCGCGGCCCTCACCGTTGCCCTGCCATCCGGCATGGCAACGGCCCAGACGGCACCGGCACCGGCCGACCTCTGCGCCGGTAATACCATTACCGCGCGCGTTGTGGCGCTCGACCAGGTGCTGATGTTCAACCGGCTGGGAGCACAAAACGTCAACGGCATGATCTACGCCCTGCGGCGCGACGTCGTCGACATTGACTCCCTCCAACCAGAGGTCCAGGGCGCCTCCCTGGCACCGGGCAACGTGCAATTGCGCCCGGACAAACGCCCTCGCCCGCTGACCCTGCGCGTCAGCAAGGGCCAGTGTCTGCAGGTGGAAGTCACCAACCTGCTGGCACCGATCCCCAACCCGAATCCGAACGGCGCGGGTCACCACCCGGCACCGAATCTGGATCCGGCCATGATCACCGACGACCAGATCAACGAGCGCCGCATCGGGTTTAACCCGGCGGGCCTCGAACTGGTCAACGCCATCAGCGACAGCAACTCGTTCGTCGGCGCCAATGCCGACAGCACGCTGGGCGTGGGCGAGACCGGTACCTTCACCTATTTCGCCCGCGAAGAGGGCGCGTTCCTGGTGCAGAACCTGGCCGCCTCCTTCGGCGGCGACGCCTCCGCCGGAAACGAGCCCCAGGGCCTGTTCGGCGTGGTCAACGTGCAGCCGCCGGGTGCCACCTACTTCCGCAGCCAGGCCACGGAAGAGGAGATGGCCCTGGCCACCACCGGCACCACCGCCGACGGTCAGCCGATCGTGGACTACACCGCCACCTACCCGCACACCTCCCCGTGGATCGAGGAAGGCAAGGCGGGGCTGCCGGTGCTTTCGATGCTGCACGGCAACGAGTTGGTCCATTCGGACATCAACGCGATCATCGTCGGCCCGGAAGCGGGCGGCCGGTTCAACCCGAGCATCTATGCCCTGGAGAGCCAGGGCATGGTGAATCCGACGGTGCCCAACCGTCTGGAGCCGTTCCGCGAGTTCACCGTGGTGTTCCACGACGAGATGGTTTCCGCCCAGGTGTTCCCCCAGTGGTACAAGCACCCGGTGCTGAAGCACACCCTGCACGGGGTGCGTGACTCGTTCATGATCAACTACGGTTCCGGCGGAATCGGTTCGGAAATCATCGCCAACCGTCTCGGCGTCGGCCCCATGTACGACTGCCTGGATTGCGCCTATGAGGAATTCTTCCTCTCTGCCTATACGGTGGGCGATCCGGCGATGGTCGTGGATATCCCGGCCAATTTCGGTCTGGAGAACTGCCAGCCGGACGGCACCGGATGCACCGCGGTGGGCCCCAAGGCCACCCACGCCATGTATCCGGACGATCCGTCCAACGTACACCACAGCTACATCAGCGATGCGGTTCGCTTCCGCAACCTGCACGCGGGCAAGGAACAGCACGTGTTCCACCTGCACGCGAACCAGTGGGTTTCGGACGCCAACGACGACAACTCCACCTATCTGGACTCCCAGGGCATCGGCCCGGGTTCCGGGTATACTTACGAGACGGCCTTCGGCGGTACCGGCAACCGGAACAAGCTGCCGGGTGACTCCATCTTCCATTGCCACTTCTACCCCCACTTTGCCCAGGGCATGTGGGAAATGTGGCGTTCGCACGACGTGCTGGAGACGGGTACCCGTCTGAGCGTTTCGGGCACTGGCCACCACACCACCCCATGGGCGCTGCAAAACGGCACCCCGGCGCCGGGCGCCCGCGCCCTTCCGGACGGAGAGATTCTGGCCGGTACGCCGATCCCGGCGGTGGTGCCAATCCCGGCCCGACCGATGGCGCCCACCCCGGGCAAGGTGACCGTGGTCCAAAAAGACGCCAACGGCGACGGCATCGGGGATTCCAGCCAGGCGCTGGTGGACAACGCCGATCTGGACATGGGCATCAACCCGGGCTATCCGTTCTACATCGCCGGTATCGAGGATACCGTGGGCCAGCGGCCGACCACCCCGCCGCTGGACATGGACCTGGCCACCGGCGGCTGGGACGGCGGCCTGCCGCGTCACACCCTGGACGGTCTGCGTGCGGGCGGTGTGGTGGGGCACGAGGCCCACACCCGTCTGGACATGACCAAGGACATGGCGGTCGCCAGGCCGGTGTTCTATCCGGAAGGCGGCACCAAGGCCGAGAAGGTTGCGATGGCGTTCCACCAGCAGCGCTGCGTGGATACCTTCCTGCCGGACGGCACCCCCGCCCTCTGTGATCCGGTCAACGAAGACGGCTTTGTCCTCAATGGCAACGCCCCGGTGCCAGGCGCACCGTATGCGGAGCCATGCATCGACGACCGTCGCCAGATCCTGCGTCGCGGCCAGGAAGGCCTGTTCTTTGGCGCTACCGGCACCCCCACGGAGCCGTTTGTGCCGCAGTTCGGCGCCTTCAACCCGCGCCTGTACAAGGCGGCCAATATCGAGCTGAACGTCACCTTGAACAAGCTCGGCTACCACTTCCCCCAGCAGCGCATCATCACGCTGTGGGAGGACGTGATGCCGACCCTGACCAACCAGCGTCCGCCCGAGCCGTTCGCGATTCGTCTGAACACCGCGGACTGCGCCACATTCCTGCACACCAACCTGGTGCCGGAATACTACGAGATGGACGACTATCAGGTGCGTACCCCGACCGACATCATCGGTCAGCATATTCACTTGGTGAAGTTCGACGTGACCGCTTCCGACGGTTCCGGCAACGGCTGGAACTACGAGGATGGCACCCTGTCTCCGGAAACCGTGCGTCAGCGCATCAAGGCCATCAACGCCTTTAACGCGACCAACGCTCCGGTGGCCACCCTGGACGGCCGTACCCATCTGGATCCGCTGCCCCACCCGTTCTTCGGCCCGCTCGACCAGAGTACCCCGGATGCGGAGGGACACAAGGAATGGGACGGCGCCCGCACCACCATCCAGCGCTGGTTCGCCGATCCGGTGCTGAACACCAAGGGAGAGGATCGTGGCCTGGGCATCGTGTTCACCCACGATCACTACGGCCCGTCCACCCACCAGCAGGTGGGTCTGTATGCCACCGTTCTGGTGGAGCCGGCCAACTCCAAGTGGGTCCACAGCGAGACCGGTGCCCCGCTGTACGACACCGCCACCCGCAGCGATGGTGGCCCGACCAGTTGGCAGGCGGTGATCATTCCGCAGGATGCCGCCGGTAATCCGGTGGACGCGAACGGTGACGGCAAGCTCGACACCTTCCGTGAGTTCTACTTCGAGTTCAGCGACTTCCAGCACGCCTATCTGAAGGGCGTGTATGTGGGCCGCGACGAGAAGCACAACCGCGTCTGTCCGGAGGGCCAGTCGGTCTGCCCGGATCCGAACACGTTCCGCTCCGCCATCAACCCGTCGTTCCGCCAGCCGGCTCCGTTCCCGGATGTGCAGACCTTCCCGGCCAACTGCCCGGGGGGTGTGCCGCGTCCGTGCCCGGAGGCGATCTCGGCCGACGACGTGGGCATGCTGGTGGTGAATTATCGCCAGGAGCCGGTGGCTCTGCGGGTGTTTGACCCGAATGCCATCGGACCGGACGGCAAGTCCGGCAGCCAGGCGGCCGGTCTGGCCGGTGATCTGGCCTTTGCCATGCAGAGCCGCACCGACCGCGCCATTCCGCAGTTCAACACGGCGCTGGGCGACACGCCCTATCCGCCGTTGACCGCCGACGTGCTGCCTGGCGACCCCTACACGCCGCTGATGCGCGCGCAGGAGGGCGACGAGGTACGCGTGAAGATCCAGGCCGGTGCCCACGAGCACGAGCACAACGGCACCATTCAGGGCCACAAGTGGCTCATGACCGGTGGCGGCTTCGGCAAGGGCAGCCCGAATTCCGGCTGGCGCAACAGCCAGAACTGGGGCATCTCCGAGCAGGCCGCGCTGACCACACCGGTCGGCCTGGGCAAAAACACCCTGGCGGAGGATAACGGCACCAACACCGATCCGGAACGCACCGACTACTACTACTCCGTGGACGCCAGCCAGGACGGCTGGTGGAGCGGCATGTGGGGTCTGTTGCGGACCTATCAGTACCTCCCGGCGGACCTGTATCCGGCTTCGCAGAACACGCAGGAAATGGTACGGGCCACCCAGCCCCCGGAGCCGGGCAAGGCATTCCATCCGAAACGGCCGGTCACCCTCGACCTGTCCGCGGTCGATGGCATTACCCTGGCCGACATCCTGGTGGAGAAGAAGATCGACGACATCTTCGCCCTGGAGCCGGAGGTGGACACCACCGGCTGGGACGCCGACACCCTCACCCGCGAAACCATTCGCGTGCTGAAGAACGGTGGTCTGGGTAACGCGGGCAGCCCCGGCTACTCGAACAACCTGAAGGCGGCCTTCGCCACCACCCTGGGCAACGGCAAGGCGCTCATGAAGGGCGCCTCCAAGAACGCCCTCAAACAACAGGCGGCGCTGGAGGAAATTACCGGCATCGCCCTGCGTTATGTGGGTAACCTGAACCTGGAAGTGGACCCGTCGTTGCAGGACATCGACGTCCGTAGCGGCAAATTCCACAATTTCGCGGTCAGCCAGCAGTTGTCCGATGCCTTGTTCGATCAGATCCTCAAGGCGCTGCGCGCCTCGGGGGATCCGGAAATGGAGAAGGCCTACGGCAGCTGGTTCTCCACCATCTTCAGCAAGACCCAGCAGAAGAACGTGGACGCCCTCAAGGCGGCGGTGGATTACCTGGTGCGGACCAACCTGAACCTGGGCACCACGGTGTTCAAGTCCACCGGTCCGGACCACTTCGCCCGCCAGCTGCACCCGGCCTGCCCGGCCGACGCGCCGCTGCGCCAGTACGAAGTGCACGCGGTACAGGCCAACGCGGTGATGGCGGCCAACAACACCCCGGGCGTGACCCTGGTCCCGGCGGGACCGGAGGCCACCATGCACGTGGGCGCCACCCCGGATCCGAAGGGCGGCACCCTGGTCTACAACAGCCGTCCCACCACCCTGGTGGAGTTGGGCGGAGTCCAGCAGAAACAGGGCCCGCTGCATGACCCGACCGCGATCATGTACGTGCTGAAGGACGACCTGCCGCTGCTCAAGAGCGGCCACTTGACCCGTCCCAAGCCGATCACCCTGCGTGCCAACGCGGGTGAGTGCATCGCCATCGACCTGCAGAACGATCTGCCGGAAGTGACCCTGGACCTGGCCAACTATTCCCTGCTGCTGCAGGTCGCCATCCGCGACCAGAACGCGGTGGGCGGTGGCGTGACCGGCTTCCAGAACAACCTGATCCGCCCGTCCAGCCACGTGGGCCTCCAGCCGCAGCTGGTGCACTACATGGCTCAGGACGGCGATGCCATCAACGTGGGCCAGAACCCGGTGCAGACCGTCGCTCCCAAGGATCGGCGCACCCTGTACTGGTATGCGGGCGACGTGAGCCAGCAGATGGTTAACGGCACCCTGCAACTGGTCTACACCCCGGTGGAATTCGGTGGCGCTAACCTGACCCCGGCCGACAAGGTGAAACAGGGTCAGAAGGGCCTCATCGGCGGTCTGGTGATCCACCCGCAGGATTCCACCTGGATCGACGGCGTGGATGCGGAAGGCAATGCCGACCGCACCCAGGTCACCGTCACCGGTGTGAACGGCACCTTCCGCGACATGGTCACCATGTCCCAGAAGGCACTGGCGTTCCGCTACGCGGACGGCACCGCGGCGAAGACCATCGCCGCCGAGGACAACGGGGCCCCCGCCGACAGCCACGATACCGGACACATGGGCATCAACTACGGTACCGAGCCCATGTGGTACCGCTACGGCGTGCTGCCGGAAACCCCGTTTGGCCGCGTTGGCCCGAACGGCAAGCCGGGTCTGGCGACCCTGCAGAACGTGTACCGCGCGTACAGCAACACCCAGGTGGGCGGTGATCCGCAAACCCCGGTGTTCACCGCCGAGGCGGGACAGCCGTTCCGCATGCACATGCTGCTGCCGACCGGTATCGGTCGTGCTACCACCTATGGCCTGTACGGCCACGTGTGGCAGCGCTTCCCGTACCTGGCCGGGACGGTTCCGTCCCAGACCATCGGCCTCAACCCCTACAGCCGCTATGAGGGAACCCACGAGAGCGTGTCGCCAATGGCGCACTTCGACTGGGTATTCCCCTCCGCTGGCGGCACCTTCGGGGTGACTGGCGACTACCTGTTCCGCGACTACGGTTCGTTTGGTAACACCAGCGGACTGTGGGGCCTGGTCCGGGTTCAGCCGCCGCTCGCTCCCTAACCCTCAACCCCGGTAAGGCCGGGGGCGTTACAACAGCGCCCCCGGCCGCAGCCGGGAATTGATGTTCGGGGGGCGGGTTTGGATACAAAACCCGCCCCCCTTGCAGCGGCGGCATGACCGGCCGGGGTCATGCCGCCGCATTTTTCGGCACCCGGCCACCCCCCTTTCGATTTTTTAAAAAACCCGGTGTTTCCCATGCCTATTCTGCCCCGATCAACCCCCCGTATCTGGTGGATTCTCTGGCTGCTGCCGCTGCTGGCCCTTTCCGGCACAGGCCTCGCGGCCGATACGGAGAATCCCCTTCACTTCAAATCCGACGCCATCAGTGCCTCCGTCAGCCTGTGGCCGGAAAATGGTGGTGCATCGCTCAGTGAAATCCCCGCTGGTGAACCGCTGGATATCTCCGTCACCCTGAAAGACGCCGATGGCAAGCCGCTTGGCAAAATCCACCCCGCCGCGTGGGTGGACTTCAAGGGCCGCAACGGCATCGAGGCGGAATCGGATGTATCGTGCCCGCAGCGGGCAGCCATCTTTCGCGCCGGGGGTCACCAGCAACACGCACTGATCGATCTGAACCGCTACTTTGTGCTGGTGCTCAATGACGACCCGAGTATCAGCGTCATCGACCCGATGCTGGGAATGGCGGGGATCACCAAGCTGTATGCCCAGATCAACCTGTTCGCCCCTGGTGCCGACTGGGTGAAGGGCGATGAGGACCGGGCCCTGTATGTGACCATGCCCACCGCCGATCAGGTGGCGTTTGTGGATGCGGTGCGTTACAAAACGAAAATCAGCGTGGACGCCGGGGACATGCCCATGCGCCTGATGTTGCACCCGGACGAGACCCGCCTGTGG